>WFNQ01000267.1 GCA_015488565.1 Thiomicrorhabdus sp. | reverse complement strand
GGGTAAGCCGGTGATTGCGGATATGTCTTCTAATATTATGTCGTGCCCGATTGACGTGAGTCGCTATGGCATTATCTATGCTGGCGCACAGAAAAATATTGGTCCTGCGGGGCTGTGTATTATGATTATTCGTGACGATTTAATTGGGTTAGCGCGAGACATCACGCCTTCGTTATTAAACTGGAAAACCTACGCAGAAAACGATTCTATGTTTAATACGCCAGCCACCTACGCATGGTATTTGGCTGGGTTGGTGTTTGATTGGCTTAAGACGATAGGTGGTGTAGAGGCCATGGCTAAAATCAATGAACGTAAGGCTAAAAAACTGTACGACTACATTGATACCTCTGAGTTTTATTCAAACAACATTCAGCGCAATCAACGTTCCTGTATGAATGTCACATTCCATTTAAAAGACAGTGCGTTAGACGCCCCATTTTTAGAGGCATCTAAATCGGAATTCTTGTTGAGTTTAAAAGGTCATAAAGCGTTTGGTGGTATGCGTGCCAGTCTTTATAATGCCATGCCAGAAGAGGGTGTGGATGCATTGATTACGTTTATGAAACGATTTGCACAAAACAACACGCTTGATTAAGGCTTTTTCATGACAACAGAACAAGAACAGTTGACTCAGATTCGCAATGACATTGATTCCATTGATGCTCAAATTCAAGAGCTGATTGGTCAAAGAGCGTTGTGCGCTCAAAAAGTGGCGGATATTAAAACGAAAGGTGGTCAAGTTGAGGTGGTGTTTTATCGCCCCGAACGAGAAGCTCAGGTTTTAAGAACGGTAAAAGCGCGTAACACCAGCTTGTTGCCTGATGAAGAGATGGCAAAGTTATTTAGAGAAATTATGTCGGCTTGCTTGGCATTAGAGCAACCGATATCGGTTGCTTATTTAGGGCCTGAAGGCAGTTACACACATGCCAGTGTGATTAAACAATTTGGTTCTTCTGCACACCCCGTTGCCGTCTCAACCATTGAAGATGTGTTTGATGTGGTTGAACGAGGGGGGGCAAATTATGGCATTGTTCCGGTTGAAAACTCGTCAGAAGGCATTGTAAAAAGCACACAAAATGCCTTGCTTAAAACCAAGCTTAAAATATCTGGCGAAGTGACATTGGCAATACACCACTGTCTGTTGTCTAAATTAGAAAAGGTAGAAGGCATTAAAAAACTGGTGGCGCACACACAAGCGCTTGGTCAGTGTGAACAGTGGATTAAAAATAATTTGCCTTGGGTGGAGGTGGAAGCCGTTGCTTCGAACGCGTTGGCGGCTAAGATGGCACAAACGGATTCAACCATTGCGGCGATTGCCTCAGAGCAAGCGGCTCAGTTGTATGAGTTAACGATTTTAGAGTCGAA
Organism: Thiomicrorhabdus sp.; assembly: GCA_015488565.1. Lineage (GTDB taxonomy): Bacteria > Pseudomonadota > Gammaproteobacteria > Thiomicrospirales > Thiomicrospiraceae > Thiomicrorhabdus. The sequence goes on along the minus strand of WFNQ01000267.1, from coordinate 3,717 downwards.
TATTGAAGATCAAGTGGACAATACCACTAAGTTTTGGGTATTAGGCAAAGAGGACGTCCCCCCTAGCGGGGAAGATAAAACGGCGATGATTGTTTCAATGAAAAATCGCTCTGGTGCGCTATTGGATATTTTAGCCTGCTTTAGTCACCGTGGAATCAATATGACACGCATTATCTCGCGTCCTTCCGTTGATAAGACATGGGATTACCTGTTCTTTATTGATGTTCTAGGGCATCAAGAGGACGAAAACCTGAATCAAGCGTTAAAAGAAGTGGCCTCTAAGGCGGAGTTTTTTAAACTACTGGGTTCCTTTCCTATTTCACCCCTTTAAAAGACCTGTGAGTCTGTTTGTTAATTGACTATGACCGAATTAAATCAACTATTTTGTGATCGTGTTCAGCCTCAAGTTTTAGGTATTCACCCTTATATTCCAGGCAAGCCGGTAAGTGAATTACAGCGAGAGCTGGGGTTAACGTATATCTCTAAATTGGCTTCGAATGAAAATCCACTGGGGGCAAGCCCTAATGTACTTACGGCTGTTCAAGCGGCTCTGAAAGATATTGCCCGCTATCCTGATGGCAGTGCTTTTGAGCTTAAAAAAACATTATCTGAGTTTTTAGGCGTGAAAACCGAGCAACTTGCCATCGGAAATGGGTCAAATGAGTTACTCGAACTGGTTGCACGTGTGTTTGCTAGTGCGGGAGATGAGGTGATTTATGCACAATATGGTTTTGCGGTATATCCTATTTCGGCACAAGTGGTTGGTGCAACAGGCGTGGAAGTACCCGCGGTAGATTGGGGGCATGATTTAGAGGCCATGTTGGCGGCGATTACGGATAAAACCAAATTAATTTACATTGCCAACCCAAATAACCCAACGGGTACGTTGTTGACTAAAAATCAATGGGAATCGTTTATTTCTCAAGTGCCTAAAGAGATTATTGTGGTGCTGGATGAAGCGTATATTGAGTACGCCAAATCATTTGATGACAATAACCACTACCCAGATGGCTGCGATTATCTTTCTCAGTACCCTAATTTATTGATTTCTCGTACTTTTTCTAAAGCGTATGGGTTGGCCTCCTTAAGAGTCGGTTACTTAGTAGGGGGGGGAGAAATTATTCAATACATCAACCAGTTACGTGCGCCTTTTAATGTCAATCACTTTGCGCAAGTTGCGGCTTGCTCCGCCCTATCAGATCAGGTTTTTGTTGAAAAAAGTATCCGCCTTAATCAGCAGGGAATGCGTCAAATAAAAGAAGCATTAGCGAGACTCGGTATTGATTATATTCCTTCCTCTGGTAACTTTATTTGTATTGATTTAGGCGATAAAGCGCTTGAAATAAATCAGGCGTTATTAAAGGAAGGGGTCATTGTTCGCCCGCTGGCAAATTATGGTTTAACCCAGTTTTTACGAGTATCTATTGGAACACAAGTTGAGAACCAACACTTTATTGACGCGCTTAAAGTGGTATTAAAGAATGAGTGATTCTCAAGTAGAGCCGATGCCTTTATTGTCTAAAGTCACCATTATAGGGGTCGGATTGATTGGCGGTTCATTTGCAAAAGGCCTTAAAGAGGCTGGACTGGCACGTACCGTTTTTGGTTTTGGTCATAATGAATCAACCCTTAAAAAAGCCGTTGCATTGGGCGTGGTGGATGCGTACAGTACCGATATAGCAGAAGCCGTTAAAGACAGTGATTTGATTATGCTATCGGTTCCATTGGGAGTCATGAAGTCGGTTTTGCAACAAATGAAACCCCACTTAAAAAAGAGTGCGATTATAACGGATGCAGGCAGTGCAAAGTCCAGTGTCATTGCCGCCGTTCAATCGGTGTTTGGCGCGGTGCCTGCTAATTTTGTCCCAGGTCATCCGATTGCGGGAAAAGAGAAAAGTGGGGTAGAGGCGGCCGATGCGAGTTTGTTTGTTGCACACCGAGTGATTTTAACGCCTTCTGATACCACCGATATTCATGCAATTAAGCAGGTCACACGCTTGTGGCAGGCGTTGGGCGCAAATGTAGAATCCATGTCCGCTCAACATCATGACGATATTTTTGCCGCGACCAGCCATTTGCCCCATCTGCTTGCATTTTCATTGGTCGATATGCTCAATGAACACAAAGAGCTGGGGAATGTATTTCCTTATACGGCAGGTGGTTTTCGTGATTTTACTCGAATCGCTTCCAGTGATGCGGTTATGTGGCGAGATATTTCAATTGAAAACTCAACGGCTATTGTGAAGTGGTTAAAAGAGTACCAAACAGCGATTGTAGAACTAACAACGTTGGTTGAAAAACAGGATGGAGAGGCGTTGAAAACACTGTTTTTAGCGGCGAAACAGGCCAGAGATAAACATATTAAATAAAGAATGAAATCTATGTCAAATGTAACGTTTAAGGTTCAACCTAATGGCACGATTAAGGGGCGAATTCGAGTCCCTGGCGATAAGTCAATTTCGCATCGTAGTATTATGCTGGGTGCGATTGCCGAAGGTACGACAACGGTAACGGGCTTTTTAGAGGGCGATGATAGCCTAGCAACACTGAAAGCTTTTCAGGATATGGGGGTTGAGATTGATGGGCCGAATAATGGCCGTGTCACCATAAAAGGAGTTGGGCTGAAGGGGCTTAAAAAACCAATTAACCCTTTGGATATGGGAAACTCAGGTACGGCTATGCGTCTTATGGCAGGTATTTTAGCGGGACAGGATTTTGATTGTGAGTTAATTGGCGATGCCTCTCTTTCCAAAAGACCGATGAAGCGAGTGACCGATCCATTACGCTTAATGGGTGCTCAAATTGAAACCGCTGACGGTGGAACGCCCCCCTTAAAAATTACCGGAACAGGCAGTCACTCTTTAAAGGGCATTGATTATGTGTTGCCGATGGCCAGTGCACAAGTGAAATCCTGTGTTTTATTGGCTGGATTATACGCAGAAGGAACCACCAGTGCGCTTGAGCCAGCCCCCACGCGAGATCATACTGAACGCATGTTAAATGGATTTGGTTACCCAGTTACTTCTGAAAAACTGGATAACCAACGAATGAAAGCCTGTTTGCAAGGAGGAGGGCGCTTAACCGCTCGTCATATCGATGTCCCTTCGGATATCTCCTCAGCGGCCTTTTTTATTGCCGCCGCAACCGTTTCTAAAGATTCTGATTTGGTCGTAGAGCATGTGGGAATGAACCCAACTCGTGTTGGAATCATTGATATTCTAAAACTCATGGGTGCGGATATTCAGCTTGAAAACGTGCATGAAGTTGGTGGTGAGCCCGTTGCTGATGTACATGTTAAGTATGCACCTTTAAAAGGGATTGCAATTCCAGAGTCGTTGGTTGCACTCGCCATTGATGAGTTCCCCGTATTATTTGTTGTCGCTGCAACGGCTGAGGGACAGACCATTTTAACGGGGGCAGAAGAGTTGCGTGTAAAAGAGTCGGACCGGATTCAGGTGATGGCAGATGCGTTGCAAGCGGTGGGCATTGATGCCATGCCCACCAAAGATGGAATGGTGATTAATGGCGGTAAGCAGACACCTCAATCCTCAGAGATTCAAAGCCACCACGATCATCGTATCTCCATGGCAATGACCATTGCAGGCTTGAATGCCGCTTCTGAAATCGTGATTGATGACTGTGCGAATGTAAATACCTCTTTTCCAACATTTATTGAACTGATTAATAAAGTGGGTATGAAGGTGGAAGTAATATGAG
>WFNQ01000266.1 GCA_015488565.1 Thiomicrorhabdus sp. | reverse complement strand
TTGTTATTACTTGGTTATTAGCGCTTTTGTATATCTCGGGTACTCGAATTATTGCAAGGTGGTTTTTATCGGATTATGCCGGGTGTAATGACGTTGAAGTAAAGCAAGTTGTGATTTTTGGTGCCGGCTCTTCTGGAAAGCAGTTGTTGGGTGCATTTTCAAAAATACCGAGCAAAAAAGTAGTGGCTTTGATTGATGATGATGTGAGTTTGCAAAAAAGTGAAATTGCATCCATCCGTATTTACCCTCGAGAAGGGTTAAATAATTTAATTGAAAACTACGGTGTTACGGAGTTATTACTTGCGATTCCATCACTTACTGGCCAAGAGCGTAAACGCATTATCGATTGGGCAGAAAAGTTTCCTGTTAAGGTTTCTACCTTGCCAGCTATGGATGAAATTATTGGTGGAAGGGTCTCATTTTCAGACATTAGAGAGTTAAATATTGAGGACTTGTTAGGTAGAGACTCGGTTCCGCCCAAAGCCGATTTACTGGAAGCATGTGTTTTAAATAAAGTTGTGATGGTGACAGGAGCAGGGGGCTCGATTGGGTCTGAGCTTTGTCGTCAGGTATTAAAATTAAAGCCAACAAAATTGGTGCTCTTTGAGATGAGTGAGTTTGCTCTTTACAATATTGAACATGAACTCTCAAAATATGCAAAATCACTGGGTCAAGAACTGGAAATATTAGCGGTATTGGGGTCTGTTTGTGATGAGAAAAAGCTCCAACGGTTAATTTCTTCTTATGGTGTTGAAACCATATATCACGCAGCAGCGTATAAGCATGTGCCTTTGGTTGAACATAATATTCAAGAAGGGTTGCTTAATAATACGTTTGGTACGCATACGTTAGCGAAAGTAGCCGCTGAGGGGGGGGTAAAAAACTTTGTGTTAATCTCAACCGACAAAGCGGTCAGGCCCACTAATATTATGGGAGCCAGTAAACGGCTAGCAGAGATGGCGCTACAGGCTTTGCAAATAGAACACCCTAATACCTGTTTTGTGATGGTGCGTTTTGGCAATGTACTGGGATCTTCAGGGTCGGTTATTCCATTATTTAAAAAACAAATTGCACAGGGTGGCCCTGTTACGGTGACTCATAAGGAAATTACCCGCTATTTCATGACCATTCCAGAAGCCGCTTCTTTAGTTATTCAAGCGGGTTCAATGGGAACAGGGGGGGATGTGTTTGTATTGGATATGGGAGAGCCAGTTAAAATTGTAGATTTAGCCCTTAAAGTTATTCATTTGTCTGGTCTTGATGAGATGGATACCGAAGGGGTTGGCGATATTGAAATTCAATTTACTGGCCTAAGGCCAGGCGAAAAGCTGTTTGAAGAGCTGTTAATTGGTGACAATGTCGACGGGACAGAGCACCCTAGAATTATGAAGGCGCATGAAGATTTTTTAAGTTATGAGCACTTGTTAGCAGAGTTTTCTATTTTGCAACAACACTTAGAACATTATGCTTATCAAGCCGTTATCAAGCAGTTAACGCAGATTGTGTCAGGCTTTAAGCATGACAGTGGTATTGTGGATTATTTGGATTGATTTCATGATACTTATTTAAGTCAGGTTATGAATACAATGAGAATGTTCATTTCAATTAACACAGCTTTTTGTAAATGATTGACAGGGCCATCTGGTGCCTCGATGCAAAGAGTTGACCTCATTATCTAAGTATTTCACCTATTTATTTTCGTTTTGTTATGATGATTTTGGTATACATTAAGTATGCAGTTTATTCAAATAGAGAGGGATAGGATATGGTTTTAAAATACTTGACAGTTTTGACATTTTTATTCGTTAGTTTTTCTGTTTCAGCGGCACCCGTTAATGTGAATAAAGCATCGGTGGATGAAATTTCGGCGGCATTAAGTGGTATTGGTCCAGCGAAGGCAGAAGCGATCTCTAAGCACTGTAAAAAAGTAAAGTGTAAAAAGCCTGAAGATTTATTGGCTGTAAAAGGTATTGGTGAAAAAACATTAGCTAAAATCAAAAAAGATTTACGTTTTAAAGGTAAATAAATCGGGTTGGAATGACGTTTAATCGTAAGATTGTAAGCTCTATCATATTGTGTCATTACGATGTTGATAGGGCTTTTTTTGTTTTAATGCCACGTATTTAGAACCGATGATGCGATGGATTTTCAAACGTTAGGGTAACTCGACCGTGTTAAGAATGTCCAGATAGCGCTCTTAACAAGTGTGAGTGGATGATGTACAGAGGGTGTTTTGAATGTCTATTTTTAGGTTTATTTTAGGTTCAATTCTCTGGTCTTTGATCTGTTTTACGTCTGTCGCTTATGCCAGTTCGGCTGCACTTCCACCTCAAAAACCCGCGTTAATTTTATTAAAAGAGTACCGTTCAGATATTGATGTTAAAGGCTGGTTGCTGAGTGAGAAACTGGATGGTGTGCGTGCGTATTGGGATGGTAAGCAGCTGTTAAGCCGTAATGGACATCAAATTATGG
>WFNQ01000265.1 GCA_015488565.1 Thiomicrorhabdus sp. | reverse complement strand
GAGCCTAAGAAGCTCTTTGGCAAAGATTATAGTTTTTACTTATATGGGAGTCAATTTTATTTTCACCTACCTTTTGTAGTGGTTATGCTTTTAATGCAGATAATCTTTAAGAAATGAATGGCGACTGATTTTTTGAACGGTTATTAAGACTCCTAGATTAAAGCGTTGTATCATATGGCGCATAAGATTAATTGATTAAAGTTGAAATCCTTATGAAAGATCAGGTCAAGCAAATTCATTTTGTGGGTATTGGTGGTGTGGGCATGGCAGGGATTGCTGAGGTGTGTTTGAACCTTGGTTATATGGTAAGCGGGTCTGATTTAAAACATAATCAGACCGTGGCACGTTTAGAGTCTTTGGGGGCTTTAATCCAGTTGGGTCATGATGCGAATTATGTTAAAAAAACCGATGTAGTGGTTGTGTCGACGGCAATTGCAGTGGGGAATCCTGAAGTGGATTGGGCGAAAGAGGCGCGAGTTCCTGTGATTCCCCGTGCTGAAATGTTGGCCGAATTAATGCGATTACAGTTTGGCATTGCCATTGCCGGTACGCATGGAAAAACCACGACAACCAGTTTGGCAGCAGCCATCTTAACGCAAGGCGGGATGGATCCTACGTTTGTTATTGGCGGTAAGCTCAATCAGGTGGGTGCCAATGCCCGTTTGGGTGCCAGTCAATATTTATTGGCGGAAGCGGATGAGTCGGATGCCTCTTTTTTGCATTTGTCTCCGATGATGTCGGTGGTGACCAATATTGATGAAGATCATATGGACACCTATCAAGGGGATTATCAAAATCTAGAGAATACCTTTGTTGAGTTTATTCACCGTCTGCCTTTTTATGGTGAGGTGATTGTCTGTATTGATGATGAAAATGTGTCCGCTATGTTGCCTCGATTAACTCGAAAGTTTACCACTTATGGCGTAAGCGAAGAGGCCGATATTCGAGCGATTAATGTGGTGGCGAATGGATTGCAAATGTCATTTCAAGTGTTGGTTGGGCGTGAGCAAAGTTTTGATGTGATATTAAATATTCCGGGGCACCATAATGTATTGAATGCACTGGCGGCCATTACCATTGCATTAAAACTGGATGTCTCGGTGGAAGCGATTCAAAAAGGCCTATTGGAATTTGGTGGTGTTGGGCGACGTTTTGAAGTCTATCCCAACTGTATGATAGGGCAGAAAAAAGTCACGTTGGTGGATGATTACGGACATCATCCAACGGAACTTACTGCAACGATTGAAACTGCAAAAGCGGCATTTCCTGACCAGCGTTTGGTGCTGGTCTTTCAACCTCATCGCTATACGCGTACTCGTGACCTGTTTGATGAGTTTGTTCAGGCGTTATTAATGCCTGATTTGGTACTGCTGACAGAGGTGTATTCGGCTGGTGAATCACACTTGCCAAGTTTTGATTCTAAAGCGTTATTGCAGGCGATGAGAGTTCGAGGCGGCCAAGGTTTTTTTGCGGAAAATTTTGAAAAGCTGAATGTGATTGCGGAAGACGTATTGCAAGAGAATGATGTCTTATTGGTGATGGGTGCAGGTGATGTGGGTCAACTGGTAAAACAGTGGCAGGTTAAGTGAGAGGTTGAGTAAAAATGGATTTTGGTAACGTGGCCGTTTTAATGGGCGGTCGGGCGGCGGAAAGAGAGGTCTCTTTAAATAGTGGTCAAGCGGTAACAGAGGCTTTAATCGCACAAGGTATTAAGGCAACCGCAGTGGATGTCTCCTCTCTATATGACTTAATTGATGTCGCAAAGCAGTATGATTGTGCTTTTATTGCTCTGCATGGTCGCTGGGGTGAGGATGGCGTGGTGCAAGCCATTTTAGATGATTTAAAGCTGCCTTATACTGGTAGTGGTATGGCGGCATCCGCGATTGCCATGGATAAACTGCGAACAAAGTGGATGTGGTTGGGTGCGGGTTTATCAACACCAAAATTTATTTGGGTCTCTAAACAAACGCCTTTAAACTTGGCGGAATTCACGATTCCATTTCCAGTGATTGTTAAGCCAACGCATGAAGGGTCGAGTATTGGAATGCGTAAAGTTAATGATGTTTCAGCGTTGGAAGAGGCGGTGGTTTATGCTCAACAGTTTGATTCAGAAGTGTTGATTGAGCAGTGGATTACAGGACGGGAGTATACCGCCGCGATATTAAATGGGGAGGTGTTGCCATTAATCGAGTTAAAAACAGCACATGAATTTTATGATTTTGAGGCGAAGTATTGTTCTAATGAGACGCAATACTTGTGTCCGTGTGATTTAGATGGGGCACTTCAATCCACGCTTAAAACGATAGTTTTAAATGCATTTAATGTGATTGGTGCACAAGGCTGGGGGCGAGTCGATTTTATGCTGGATGAGCAGAATAGACCGTGGTTAATTGAGCTTAATACGGTGCCAGGCATGACCGATCATAGTTTGGTACCAATGGCGGCTAAAGCGACGGGGCGTTCATTTGAAACCTTGGTGGTCGAGATTTTACAGGCCATTGACTTAAAAAAATGAATACGCGATTAATGCCGTTGAATCAACCTGCTCAGGAAGTGGTGCTATGAAGCGATTTATTTTAATCGTTGTTTTCTTAATGGTTTTAGTCAGTGTATGGGGTATTTCATGGCTGTTTACGGATAAAAATTCCCCACTTTTTAAGCCAATAGAGCGGTATGAGTTGGTTGGTGAATTTATACATATTCAGCCTAAAGAGCTGAATGAGGTGTTAGATCGTTACTTGGGGCAGTCTTTTTGGGAGATTGAACTGAGTGTCATTCAATCTGAATTAACCAAATTAGATTGGGTTCGTCATGCGGTTGTTGGGCGTCGTTGGCCAAATCAAATTTATGTTGAAATAGAGGAGCAATCGCCCGTTGCACGCTGGGGTGACCTGGGGTTAATCACACAGTCTGGTGAGGTCTTTTACCCTAAAAACAGTGCGGGGTTTGAGCATTTGGTTCGCTTGAAAGGTGAGTTATCGGAATCAGGTAAAGTGTTGGCTTCGCTTAGGGTTTTTCAGGAAAAATTAGATGCCATTGGTTTTCGTATTTTGTCGTTAACGTATCGAATGGGTGATGTTTGGCGAATGAATTTATTAAATGGCTCCCAAATTGTGTTGGATACGAAAGAGGGAGAACATAAACTGAACCGATTTGTTGCGGCTTATCCTCAGCTGGCGGAGTCACTGAGAAAGTCCCCACAACGGTATGATTTACGCTATAGTAACGGTTTTATTGTAGGAAAATCCCCTTAAAGAGAGTCTTCTAAGGGAGCAGAAATGCATTTCTTGAGTGAAATGGCGTGGATTAGAAAAATAAGGTAATACTGAGAATGGCGCGAAAACAACAAACTTCAAATATGGTCGTGGGGTTAGATATTGGAACCTCAAAAATTGCTGCGATTATTGGAAAAATCAAATCGGATGGTGAGATCGAAGTGGTTGGGATGGGAACGCATCCATCAAAAGGACTAAAGAAAGGCGTTGTTGTTAATATTGATGCAACGGTTGAGTCGATACAGCACGCGATTGATGAGGCGGAAAGAATGTCTGGCTTTACCGCGCGTTCTGTCTATGTTGGTATTGCAGGCAGCCATATTAAAAGTTTTAATTCGAATGGCATGGTCGCCATTCGAAACCAAGATGTACAGTCGGATGATATTGAACGAGTGATGGAAGCGGCGCAAACGATCGCTATTCCAGGTGGAGAGCGTGTTCTTCATATTCTTTCGCAAGAGTACATTATTGATAATCAAGGCGGAATTCGTGAGCCAATTGGCATGTCGGGTGTACGGCTTGAAGCTAAAGTTCACATGGTGACAGGCTCGGTGAGTGCTGCACAAAATATTATTAAATGTGTAGAGCGTTGCGGCTTAGAAGTCGCTGATATTATTTTGGAGCAGTTAGCGTCAAGTGAATCGGTCTTGTCAGAAGATGAGAAAGAG
>WFNQ01000264.1 GCA_015488565.1 Thiomicrorhabdus sp. | reverse complement strand
TTTTTCTTGGTGGCAGTCGCGCTTTTTCCACTGGGAATTTCTTCTGATCCAGAGTTGTTAAGAACGATTGCGCCAGGTGCCGTTTGGATCGCAGCGCTGTTTTCAACCGTTTTAGCATTGGATCGCTTGTTTTCAGAAGATTTGGATGATGGAACGCTGGAGCAACAAATGTTGATGCCTGTTCCTATCTCACTGTTGTTGTTGGTGAGGTTGGTTGCGCACTGGGTGATTACTGGCTTGCCGCTCGTATTACTTGCGCCATTAATGGGGTTGCAGTTTGGCCTTGCGTTTAATGAAATTGTGATATTAACGTTAAGCCTGCTGATTGGAACACCGATATTGGTGTTGTTAGGAGCGATTGGTGCTGCTTTAACGGTTGGCCTGAAAAGTAGCGGTGGTTTGGTTACATTGCTGTTGCTACCGTTGTATGTTCCGGTGTTAATTTTAGGGACCTCTGCCGTTACCTCGGTGATGAACGGAGTAGATGTAACGGCGCATTTTTCATTAATGGGTGCCGCGTTGCTTGTTAGCTTGGTTCTTTCTCCTTTTGCTGTGGCTACCGCGCTTAAAATTACACTGGATTAGTCTTTGTGCGTATAATCAATGAGTTTATAAAAAAACACTTTAATCAACACTTTCAATATTAGGAAATAAGTAAATGAGTGCAACACGTCGAATACCTTGGATGAAGTATGCTTCGGCATCCAGTTTTTACCCATTAGCAAATCGTTTGGCTCCTTTGTTTATGGGATTGGCCATTGTTTTAGCGGTGGTTGGTTTGTATATGGGCTTTTTTGTCGCCCCCGTTGATTATCAGCAGGGTAATAGTTATCGGATCATGTTTCTTCATGTGCCTGCGGCTTGGATGTCCATGTTTATTTATTTGTTGTTAGCCATGTATGCCATTATCTCTTTAGTGTGGCGTGTAAAAATGGCCGATATCATGGCATACTCTTTGGCGCCTACGGGTGCGATGTTTACCTTTGTGGCGTTGGTCACGGGAGCCTTATGGGGGCGTCCAACGTGGGGTACCTATTGGGTGTGGGATGCACGCTTAACCTCTGAACTATTGTTGTTGTTTCTATATTTAGGTTATATGGGGCTTTATAGTGCCATTCCTGATCGCCAAAGAGCCAGTCGTGCGGCTTCTTTTTTGGCGATTGTAGGGGTGGTTAATGTGCCCATTATTTATTTTTCAGTTGTTTGGTGGAATACGCTTCATCAGGGTGCATCGATTACCTTTTCGGGAGGGACTAGCATGACTTCGGTAATGTTTACATCGCTGTTATTGATGACATTTGCTTGCTGGGCCTATACCATTGCAGTAGTGTTGCGACGTGCGCAAGCGGTTATTTTGGAACGCAAAAAAGTGGCTTTATGGGCCAGCCAGATATCAAAAAAATAAGGAGGCATGAATCATGAGTATAGGTGAGTTTTTAGATATGGGTGGTCATGGGTTCTATATTTGGAGTTCTTATGGTATCGCGCTTATTTTAGTGCTGATTGAGACTTTTTTAGTAGGTAGAAGACGCAGTAAGGCAAAAAAAGAGCTTGAGCAAATGGAAGCAGAGTTTGGTCGTGCAGATAATCAAGGAATGAATGGATGAAACCTCGTAGTAAAAGATTTGTATTGATCGGAACCATTATTGTTGCATTTGGTTTAGCGGTTATGTTGGTGCTAAATGCTTTTCAAGAAAATTTAGTGTTTTTCCATACGCCAACGGAAGTTAAGGAGCGTACGGTAGCTTATGATCGACAGATTCGTATTGGTGGATTGGTTGAAAAAGGAACCTTTAAGCGTGAAGAAGAGACCACAACAGTGACATTTAATGTGACAGATGGAGATTCTTCTATTTTAGTCAGTTATACCGGAATTTTACCTGACCTTTTTAGAGAAGGACAAGGGATTGTTGCGGAGGGTAAGCTGTTAACCAGTGGGGTGTTTGTAGCGAGTCACGTATTTGCAAAGCATGATGAAACCTATATGCCTCCTGAAGCGGCAGAAGCACTAAAACGTGTGGAAGAGAAGGCTGAAGCCGAGAATTCCGTACAAAATTTGATGAAATCAGTGGAAAAAGGAGAGTAACGGATGCTTCCTGAAATAGGACAATTTTTAATGGTATTGGCATTTTGTCTTGCTGTACTACAGAGTATTTTACCGTTATTAGGGGCGCAACGTGGACAGTTGTCTTGGATGCGTATGGCGCCTAATCTAGCATGGGCGCAATTTGTGGCCTTGGCGTTTGCGTATGGTTTATTAACCTATGCTTTTATCTATCATGATTTTAGTGTGGCTTATGCGGCATCGAATTCAAGTATTAACTTGCCGATTGAGTATCGTATTAGTGCCGTATGGGGAGGGCATGAAGGCTCTTTGCTGTTATGGATTCTTATTTTAGCGGGTTGGGGTGTTGCAGTTGCCAGTTTTAGTAATAACTTACCTGTTGCGATGAGTAGTCGTGTTTTGGCAGTTATGGGAATGGTTTCTGTTGGATTTATTGGGTTTATGACTTTTACGTCAAACCCATTTGACCGTCTTATGATGGTGCCTTTGGATGGCAATGATTTGAATCCAATGTTACAAGATCCTGGTATGATTTTTCATCCCCCCTTGCTTTATATGGGGTATGTTGGTTTTGCGGTTGCTTTTGCTTTTGCGATGGCAGCTTTGATTGGTGGTCGTTTAGATGCGTCTTGGGCGAGATGGTCTCGACCTTGGACAACGGTCGCATGGGTTTTCTTAACGCTAGGAATCGCACTCGGAAGTTGGTGGGCGTATGCCGAGTTAGGTTGGGGTGGCTGGTGGTTTTGGGATCCAGTAGAGAACGCTTCTTTTATGCCTTGGTTGCTTGCAACGGCTTTGATTCACTCATTAGCGGTGACAGAAAAGCGTGGTGCATTCCGTAGTTGGACGGTGATGTTGGCGATATTGACATTTGCTTTGACCATTGTCGGTGCATTCTTGGTTCGTTCAGGTGTGATTACCTCTGTCCATGCGTTTGCAACGGATCCAACCCGTGGTATCTATATTTTAGTTTTCCTAGCGGTTGTCATTGGTGCTTCGCTTATTTTATATGCATGGCGCGCTCCAAAGGTGGGTATGGGCGGAGGGTTTAGCTCCTGGTCGAGAGAGACGGTGTTGCTGGCAAATAATGTGTTATTAGTCGTGGCCTGTTCGGCCGTCTTTATTGGAACCATGTACCCTCTTATTATTGATGCGTTAGGAATGGGGAAAATGTCAGTAGGACCACCATACTTTAATGCGGTCTTTGTGCCATTAATGATTCCTTTGTTGATTATGATGATTATAGGGCCGTTAGTTTCATGGAAAAATGCCACATTTAAAGGAAGTTTTGAGCGTTTATACCCTGTTCTTGCGGTAGGGTTATTAGCTGCGGTTGTATGGCCTTTAACCATGGGAGAATGGGGCTTGATTCCTGCTGTGATGATCTTTATTGCTACGGGGATTGTAGGTGCATTTATTGTTGATTTGTTACCCCGAATTAAGGCGCCTGATTTGTCAGGGCGCATTGCAAAAATGAAAAAATTAAATACCAGTTGGTTAGGTATGCATGTTGCGCATGTGGGTATGGCAATTACTATTATTGGTATGGCAATGGCAGCAAGTTATCAAACTGAAAAAGACGTTCGTGTTGCACCTGGAGATGTGGTTGAGCTTGCGGGTTATAGCTTTACTTTTGAAGGTGTTCAGCAAGTAAGGGGGGCAAACTATTCGTCGCTATATGGCACGGTTGAGGTCAGAGAAGACGGTAAGTTGTTAACGACACTGCACCCTGAAAAGCGAACTTATGATAAGCATATGAGCATGCCGATGACACAAGCCAGTATTGATCGTTCTGTTTTTAGGGATTTATATGTTTCCTTAGGCGATTCGGTTGGTACAACAGGCGCTTGGATTATTCGAGTGTATTATAAGCCCTTTATGACATGGCTTTGGACAGGAGTGATTATCATGAGTGTGGGTGGTATTTTAGCCATTAGTGATCGTCGTTATCGGGTAAAAATTAAGCGCCGCTTAACAGGGCGTAAAGAAGAAAATCAAGTGGTTGTGGATTAGGAGAATAGTATGAATCGACACATGATCCCATTGATTGTTTTTGCCGCTTTGTTGTTGTTGTTTTGGGTGGGGCTAGGCCTTAATCCAAAAATTATTCCTTCACCATTGATAGGGAAAGAGGCGCCTAAGTTTGAATTGCCTGAGCTTCATGATCCACAAAAGATTGTCAATAATGAGATGTTAAAAGGGCAGGTTACGTTATTTAATGTATTTGCCTCTTGGTGTGTTTCATGTCGTGCCGAGCATCATCATTTATTAAAGTTACAACGCCAAGGGTTTCACTTGGTTGGCTTAAATTATAAAGATGAAAAACAAGATGCATTGATGTATCTCAGGCAGTTGGGCGGCGACCCTTATGCCATGATTGCTTTTGATTACAAAGGTAATGTTGGTATTGAATGGGGTGTTTATGGCACGCCAGAAACTTTTGTTCTTGATAAAAAAGGCATTGTTCGTTACAAGCATACTGGACCGTTGTATCGTGAAGTAATTGAAAATGAGTTGATACCGCTGATTAGAGAGTTGGAGCAAGAATCATGAAAATGATGATAGGAATAGTTATAGCGATGAGCTTGTTAATGAGTTCTTCAGTTTATGCGCTTAAAGCAGGGGTTCCGTTAGAGTTTAAAGACGAAGAGCAAGAGGAGCTGTATAACGATATGCTTCATGAATTACGCTGTACCGTGTGTCAAAACCAATCTATTGCAGGTTCGAATGCCAGTTTAGCCGATGATTTGAGGGGCAACCTGTATAAGATGGTAAAAGATGGTGCAGATGAAGGAGAGATTAAAAAGTTCATGGTAGATCGTTATGGGGATTTTGTTTTGTATCGTCCTAACTTTAACCCTTCTACTTATTTACTTTGGATAGGGCCTTTTTTGTTGTTGTTATTGGGAGTGGTCGTTTTAAGATTGAATGTGCGTTCACGAAATAAAATTAATAATAGCAGTGATCTGACAACAGAAGAGTCTGAATTATTGGCTAAATGTTTAGATTCAAAAAAGGAGAAAAAATAGATGTTTATAACGGTAATAGCGTTAATTAGTTTGGTTGTTGTTATATGGGTTGTCTGGCCTCTTCTTCGGGCTAAAAAAGATGTTAGTCCTGATTTACAATCGGTTAACTCAAAGCTTTTAGAGACTCAAATTGCTGAGCTGGATGCAGATCTAGAACAAGGTGTGATTGAGCAGAGTCAATATGATGCTGCTCGATTGGATCTGCAAAGAACCTTTTTAGAAACTGCTACAGAGAGTGATATTCAGCCAAGTCTCCATGCAAAGGCTGACCCTTTATTAATTGGTTTGATTGCAATTGTTTTACCGATTAGCGCTTATTTAATATATAAGCAAGTGGGGACAGATCCAGCTTCTATTAAGTATATGGCTGATCAGCCTGCAGGTGGACAAGCTACAGGGCCTCATGGCGGTACATCAGGGGATGATATTAATGCTATGTTAGTTGCTGTTCGAGAAAAAGCAGAAGCAAATCCTGATGATTTAGAAAGCTGGACAATGCTGGCACAAATTCTTCATATTATGAAAGATATGAACGGGGCTGAAAAAGCGTATTTGCATCTGATGAATAAAGGGATTGAAGATGCTGAAATTTATGCTAATTATGCAGATGTTCTTGCTTCACAAGAAGGGGGTATTTTGGTTACTTCCCCTGCATTTGATTGGGCTAAAAAGGCACTGGCGTTAGAGCCAAATCATCAGCAAGCGTTATGGATTGCAGGTACTGCCGCCTATTACAGTAAGGATTATGTACAGGCTAAGAAATTTTGGTCGCATTTATTGAGTTTATTAGAGCCCGGCTCAGAGCCTTATAAAGTCATTGCTCAAAATTTGGAGCAGATGGCGAGTGAAGTATCTGCTAAATAGAAAAGAGTCAGTTTTAAGGAGCTTTAATATGAAAAAGTTAGTATTTGTTTTTTTAGTGAGCTCGGTTTCTTTTAATGCTTTTTCTGAAGGTGTTGGGGAGCGAGTTTACAATCAAGTATGTTTTACTTGTCATAATCAAAGTGTTTTTGGTGCTCCAGCATTGGGTGATGCTTTAGAGTGGACAGATCGTATTTCGAAAGGAAAGAGTGTTTTACATTATAATGCTATCGAGGGGTATGCTGGTAGCAAAGGCTTTATGCCGCCTAGAGGAGGAGATCCTTCATTGAGTGATATGGAAGTTAAAGCAGCGGTTCAGTATATGATCGATAAAAGCTGGTAAAACACCTAACTTAAAAGGTATGTTTTGCATGTTTGGAGGTATTAGTTCGACTTGTTTTGTTCAGTTCTAAAAGGGTAAACTAGATTTAGGTCAATAATAATTGAGAAATAATTGAGAAAATTTGGCTTAGTCGTTGTATTTTAAGTTATAGCTTCATTTATGTTTATTTGATTTGTCTATTATAAGATTAATAAGTTCTGATAAGCAAGAAATTTATAGAGTTATTAGTGTTGTTAATGTGGATCTATTGAGTGGGTTTACGAGGAGTTTATTATGAAAAATTTTAAAATAAAATTATCGGTTATTAGTTTGGGAACAATGTTGTCTTTAGGTGTTACTCAGGCAGGTATTGTTGGTTCAATGCATGATTTAAGTACAACAAATCCTAATGTAGCAACGCCTATTCCTGGTGGAACGGCAGAGATTTGTGTTTTTTGTCATACGCCACATGGTACGGATACCTCTGCACCTGCTCCTTTGTGGAATAAGATTCTTCCGACAGCGGCTAGTTTTTCAACTTATGATGCTTTAGGAACAGCTACATTGGATGGTCAAATTGACTTGAATGAGGGGGGGATCTCCTTGGCTTGCTTGTCTTGTCATGATGGAACGACAGCTCTTGATTTGGTATTAAATGCACCGACTGTAACACAGGGAACCTATCGTTATGATGCGGCAGGGACAAATCTTGGTGGTGGTATTACGATGGCTTCATTTGCACCTGGCCCTGTTCCTGTGCTAGGGAAAGATTTGAAAAACGATCACCCGGTTGGAGTGCAGTATGCAGGGGGTGGTTTGACATGGGCACCTATTACTGGTGCGAATACAGTGGCGACGGCTGCCAATGATAAATTGTTTAATGAGCCAATTTGGGACAACAATCGCTTATGGATTGGTGCGGTGGGTGATGCTGGTTTACCTTTATATAAGGGAGCAACGTTAGGGCCGATGGTGGAGTGTGCAAGTTGTCATAACCCTCATAAGACGGACTTTGGATCTTTCTTACGTATGTCAAATGCAGGAAGCGGATTGTGTTTAGCTTGTCATATTAAATAATGCGGTTAAATTTATGTATTTATTGGTGTTGAGTTTTATTTAGTCTCTCTTCTCTACTTTTCTAGATAGAGTCTTGTAGGTGAGGTAATTTTTCTTTACAAGACTTTTTTAGAATGTCTTTGATTATTATTTAAATAAGCATGGCGCTTTAAAAGGTTTTTTATGCAAAAACAAAAGAAATCTATGTTTTGGCTGCTTTATTTTTTAGTGATGCTTTTTTCATTGCCTTCTATGGAGGCATTCTCTTCAGAAGAAGTTGAAAATAAGCTGTTTGCAACAGTTGATGGCTATGACATTACGGAAGCCGTTTATTTATCTGCTTTGCAGGCGGAGTCTAAAAAGCGTTATTATCATGGCAGGATTACAGAAGAGCGTTTGGCCGAGTTAAAAAAAGATGTTGCACAGAATTTAATTGATCAGGTCTTGCTGATTCATGAAGCGGAGCGTTTAGGCTTAACTCCCGATACGAAGAAGATTGATGTAGATATAGAGGCATTTGATCAGCGCTATAAAGATGATGTTACATGGTTGGCGGATAGAGATCGGGTACTGCCATTGTTGCGTAAACAGTTTGAATCAAGAGAACTGGTTAGTTTGCTCGAAAAAAATACACGTTCTGATGTTGTTTTGACCGAGGGGGATAAAAAGTCTTTTTATAAAGAAAATCTTGATTTATTTGTATTTCCAGAAAGATGGAAGGTTTCTTTGATTTTAAAGAAGGTCTTGCCATCGGCTTCTTCTCAGGATTGGCAGGCAGCGGAGGCACTGCTTGCTTCTTTAGCAGAGCAAGTTTCTGCTGGTGCATCTTTTGCTAGTTTGGCAAAAGAGTACTCAGATGATGAGACGGCTTCTCAAGGAGGTGACATGGGCTATCAGCATCAAGGCATGTTGCATCGAGATGTTGAGAGTGTTTTGAGTGAGTTAAGAATAGGTGAGCTAAGTCAACCAATTCGGTTATTACAGGGTTATGTATTGATTCGAAAGGAAGCGGTAATTCCTGCAAAGCAAATAAGTTATGA
Organism: Thiomicrorhabdus sp.; assembly: GCA_015488565.1. Taxonomy (GTDB): domain Bacteria; phylum Pseudomonadota; class Gammaproteobacteria; order Thiomicrospirales; family Thiomicrospiraceae; genus Thiomicrorhabdus. The sequence goes on along the minus strand of WFNQ01000264.1, from coordinate 7,607 downwards.
GGATGCAAAAGAGCAAGTGGCTCAACTGCTTTTTAGACAAGAGTCTGATTTACGCTGGAAAACCTTGCTCGAAAGGTTGCGTAAAAACTCTGTTGTTGTTAGGTTTTGAGTCTAAGTCTCGTTATGAGTATTTTTTCTCGTTTTTCTATTCAGAGAGTCGGTGGGGTTATGCTTGTGCTTATTATTGGAGGAGTGGATAGTTCTCCTGTTGTCGCAAGTGGGCTGGTTGGGACAGGCTTTAATGGAAGCGTTGGGTATACTTACCGCTCTACGGGTTATGGTTCAGGGGCTTACGATAATCAGCATCTGCTGAAAGCGAACCTTGATAATACTTTTTTTGTTTGGCGTGACTGGTTTATTACAGGAAGCTCGAGTTTAGTTTTTACGCAGGATCAGACAGTCTCTGAAAATGGAAGTAGCGGTAGTTTTTCTTCAACTGGACAGCTGGGGTTTAGTGTGCTGCCTCAGAGTTCTACGCCTTTTGGGTTTAGCTATTCTCGCTCAGATTCTAGAGTAAATTCAGACTTTAAGGGGTATTCAGGTAATAATGCAGCCTCATTGGATGATAATGTTGTGAATGATTCCTTGATTCTTCATCAAAGTTTGGTGGGGAAAGGGTATCGTTTGAAATTGAAATACTCTGATGACCAGTTTAATTCGTCGTTACGTGGTAAGTATGGTTCGAGTCGTTTGGGTCTTTCTGGTATGCTTAGAGGGCGTACAGGGGTTCTTCGGGTTTCGGTAGCTCAGAAAGATGAGGTTACCTATGACAAGGTGGATAGAATAACTCGTTCGGCACGATTAAATCATAATTATACGGGGTTTCAACAAACAACGATTAATACTGTGTTAAGCAGTAGCCAAATTCAACAATCTTTGCCTGTTACGTCTGGAAATAGTAGCTTAACAAATTATGATGTGACCTTGAATCAAGCATCGATGTTTTTAACTTGGCGTAGTTTGGATAAAAAAATGACGGTGACAAGTGGGCTTCGGTTTTCTGGGATAGATAGTGCGATTAGCGGTAGTTTATCTGGCTCATCAACCTCGACTTTATCGGCTAATTTAGGTTTGGTTTATCGGGTGTCGCAAAACTTGACGCTTAATGCCAGTAGTACGCGAGTTGTTAATGAGTTTTCTGGTGAAGCATCAGCGGTTGCGCAAGATAAAATAGGATTGAACTATCGATCTAATGGAATCAAATTGGGGCGTTATGATTATGATTGGCGTTTAGGTGCCGATTTAGGGCGTCGAGTGGATGATGATCAAGAATCAAATAATTCAACATTTTCTTTAGGGCATGGTATCGGTCGTAAATGGCTTTTTGTAAGGAGTCAGCAGGTCTATTTAAGGGGGAGTCAGGATTACTCAATGAACTCCTTGGTTGATCGTGTGCGTCAAAGATTAAGTCATCGAGTTAATTTAGGCTGGAAGCAAAGTATTGTTGCGATTACTCGGCGCATGCAGGTTCAAGTATCTGATCAGCGTGATGTGGATGATGAAACCGCGTTGCAAACATTGAGTGTGGATGTGGATCAGCAAATGCAGTGGTCACGGCGTATTAAATTAAATGGTTCTCTAAGCTATCAGCTTACAAGTTATCAGTATGCGGGTAGTTTTGGTGAAGTTTCTTCATCTGATACTTCAGTTATTTCTATGGATGGTGGGTTGTCATATATAAATCCTTTTTCAGTTGCTGGGCTGATGTTTACCTCAAGTTATAGGTACACTCAGCCTGTTAACGTAGAACAAGATGATTTGACGGTTCAGCAGACATGGAATAATAAGCTAAATTATCGGATGGGAAAAATTGATGTTTCGTTGCAGTATCTGTATCGCGAAGCTCGAAAAATTAGTTATAATGGGATTTACTTTAACGTAAGACGAATTTTTTAATTTTAATTTTGTGGGGATAAAATAGTGGTGATAAAACAAAATATATTAGGTTTAGGCGTTATTCTGATATCGCTTTTTACCATGATGGCACCAATGAAAGCGCAAGCTGAATATGGTGATGTTGTTATTAATAACTATGCCGATGCGGCAGAAATGAGACCAGCGGTGTTTCCACACTGGTTTCATCGAATTCGATTTAACTGCAGTGTTTGTCATGCCGATTTAGGGTTTAAGTTTGGTGCAGGTAAAAATGAAATTACCATGGCTAAAATCATTGAAGGTGAGTTTTGTGGGGCTTGTCATAATGGTGAGATTGCTTGGTCAATTGAAAACTGCGATGTCTGTCATTCAGGGATTTCAGGAACACCGACTCAAGTGAAGGGTAGCCCTTTGCGTGCCTCTAATATTGCCGCTCCTAAATAAGAAGGTTGGATGATTATGTATAAACTATCAGTTCTAATATTAATAGCATCCATTTCTGGAGTTTTTTCACTGGTTGCTTCCGCCGATTCAAGTAATACGTTTAATCGTATGTTAAAGCCACAAGCGCCTGCGAATTTACCGCCTGCGGAAGATGGGCTTCACGATCCTGATAATCCAGGTACGCACATGTTGCAGCCACCTAAAGAAGCCTTTGAAGGCTTGGTTAAGGCAAAATGGGGGAATAAGGTAGACTGGATTAAGTCAATTAAGACTAAAAAGATTTCACCTCGTCATAATGCCTCAGATGCAGCACCTAAGCCAATTATTATGAATTTAAATATTGTTCGTCAGGTAAAGGGCTCCATGCCAGATGTGGTTTTTCCACATGATAGACATACTTTATTGTTAGCTTGTTCTAACTGTCATACGGGTATTTTCATTCCTCAAAAAGGGGCGAACCAAATGAGTATGGCGGCTATTATGTTAGGAGAATCATGTGGTAAATGTCACGGAGCTGTAGCTTTCCCAATTACTACTTCAACGTGTAAGCTATGTCACTCTAAGCCAAAAGCTAAGAACTCTGTATTAAAGCGTTCGGTAACAGGTAGCTAACATGAATAAATACCTATCGGCCTTGTGTTTAGCTGTGTTGGTAACGAACTCTGCCCTTGCGGCAGAGTCCGTAAAGCCTTCGCCTAAAATTAACTACGCTGATAACTTGTTGATGAACTCGAAAACGGCTAAGCGTCTTGAGGCAATGGAGTCTGAAGAGGCTAGGCTTGCTTTAGAAGAGGCAAGAGATTTGCTTGAGCAAGCTAAAGTTGCTCATAATAATGGGCAAAAAGCTGAAGGAAGTTCATTAAGCAGTTTGGCGTTGAAAAAGTTCACTCAGGCTGCAAAATTGTTGCCTAAGTCAGAATCTGCTCTAAAGGTGTTGCGGAAACGTTATGTTGAACTTGATGAAGAAATTGCATCCTATCTTGAGTGGTATGATTCAGCCCCCTATGTTTCGGGTGATGAGCAGCATTCTATTGATAGAGCAAAGTCAGAAGTTTCTGATGCAAGGGTTTTGTTTGAAAAGAGTCAGTATGAGGCTGCGAATAAAATCTTAACACGTGTTTTGGATGATGTCGTTGTGATGACGAACCGTTCAATGACAAGTAGTGAGATTGTAAGTAGTCTTGATTTTGAAACACCTGAGCAAGAACATAAATATGAACTTGCACGTAATAATGAATATAAACGATTGATTCCTATTGCAGAGGAGCAAAAGGCACCTAAAGGTGGCAAGCTTATGTTGTTTAAACGTTTTGTAAAAAAAGCGGAAAATATCCGAGTTCAAGCGGACTCTGAGTTGCAATCTGGAGATATTGAAACCTCCATTAAAACATTACAGAATTCTACGGATCAGTACTTGAGAGCCTTGCGAATGATCGGTATTCGATAAGTTCACAGGATAAGGAGTTTTGATTTGAATAACCCGTTTAAAATATCTGCTTTAGCTGCCCTTTTTTGGGCAGTTTCTTTTTTTACACCTTACTCGGTTGCGGCGATAGGTACTTTAACTGTTGAGAGTGTACGTAGCTCTCTTGCTATGAATGAGAACTTATTAACAAATTCGAGTCTAGTTCGTAGTGTTAAAGAGGTTAACCTGCCACAGGTATCAGAAGCTCTTGAAAAGGCACGCTCATTTCATAAAGTAGCGCTAGAAAAGCTTTCAAATAAGGATCTAGCGGGTGCAGTAGAAGCCAGAGATGAATCTTTGAGGTTTTTGATGCTAGCAAGTCGGTTAGCCCACCAAACGAATGGTTTTGCTGAAAACAACTCTAAGGTCAGTTATGAAAGAAAATTAAAAAGTGTTAAAAGCCTTCTTGCTGCTCATAAACGAATTACTGATTTAAATTCAGATAGCAATATCGAACGAAAGTTACAAAAAGAGATATTTCCATTGATTGCAGAGTCAGAAAAGTATGTAGAGCAACAAAAGTTTAAAGAAGCTTTTTCTTCGTTAAGTAAGGCTTATTTTTTGATTGCAAATTCAATCAAAAATCAACGAACAGGCCAAACGCTTATTCGAAGTCTGGATTTCGCCACAGAAAAAGAGGCTTATGAATACGAACTTGGACGATATGAAAACTATCAAATGTTAGTAGATATGATGATTGATGAGCGCAAAGCATTTAAACGTGATGCTCGGACGAAACCATTTTTTGATGAAGCAAGCCGCTATCAAAGTCAGGCGGATAATTTAGCACGGCAAGGCAAATACTCTAAAGCAGCGGAGTTGATAGAAAAAGCCTCAAAAAGTTTAGTCAACTTATTAAGAGATTCAGGTGTTCATATTCCTGGAGTATAAACTATATGTTTAAAGTGTTTATGGCTGGTAGTGTTGTTTTTTTGTTTTCTTTAGCTGTCTTAGCAAATGAACAGACAGAGAGTGAAGCTTCACAACGATTGATGATCGCTAACAAGTTGGCTCATCAAGTAAGCGGGCTTGTTGAGGCAAAAGCAAAGGCAGACTATCAACAGAAGTTGAAAAGTGTTCAAGGGCTTCTATCGGCACATAAGCGAATTACAGATATTAACTCAGATTTTACAAAAGAGTTAATGTTGCAAAAAGAAACAGAACCTTTTATAAAAAAAGCAGAGCAGCTTGCAAAAAAACACCTATTTAAAGAGGCAAAAGTATCTTTAGATCGAGCATATCTTGCTACGGTTGCTTCCATTAAGTCACAGCGTACAGGCCAGACACTTGTTAGAAGTCTTGATTTTAAAACAGAAAAAGAGGCTTATGAGTATGAATTAGGCCGGTATAAAAATTATAAAATGTTAGTTAATATGATGATTAATGAACGGCATGCTTTTGAACGAGATAGTCGAACTAAGCCTTTTTTTGATGAAGAGAACCGTTATCATGCTCAAGCGGATGCGTTAGTCGAAAAAGGTCAATATGGTGAAGCAGCAAAGCTCATAGAAAAAGCGTCGAAAAGTTTAGTAAATTTATTACGAAATTCTGGTATTTATATTCCAGGTGCATAAGGATTGAATATGTTTAAAGTGTTAATGATTGGGTGTTTAATGATCTCTGTTTCTTCTTTTGCAGCAGAACTAACGACATTAAAAAATGATGGTATTCATGATGCCAATGGTGCGGGTTTTTCAAAACTACAAGAGCCAAAAGAAGCCTTGGGTGATTTCCCTAAACGAACGGATGGAACCATAAATTGGGTAAAAGCACTGGATCAGAAGTTAATTTCGCCACGCTCTAATAAAGTGGGAGACGGTAAGATGACCAGTGTTAACTTAGACCTTATATTAAAAAATACAGGTTCCATGCCATACGTACTCTTCAGTCATAAGGTTCATACCAGTATTCTGACGTGTGCAAATTGTCATATTGATATCTTTTTACCTAAGCAGGGGTCTAATTTTATTAATATGAATAATATTATGGCAGGTGAACAGTGTGGCGTGTGTCATGGTGCCGTTGCTTTTGGCATACAAGATTGCGCAGAATGTCATAATGTTCCTTCTGATAAAGGGGATTTACGTTAATGTTTCGTTTCTGGATTCTTTTAGTATGCCTGATGATTGCGCCTTTCAGCGCTCGTTCAGAGATATTGGAAGAGTTTGATTCGATTGATAGTTTCCGCATTATAAATGGTGGTTGGTTATCCTCTCTTGTAGGTACGGAGTTTGAACTCATTGAAAGCCCCGTTTCAGTCGCTGCGAAAGACAATAAAGTTTATTTTATTGATGATGTCTTAATGGGGCTTTTTTCTTACGACTTAGTGAGTCAAAAAGCATCCAATTTAAAGACAATTTATAAAAATATTAAGAGTAATCATGCTCGTTTATTTATTAGTGATGATCAAGAATTATTTGTAATAGACTCATTTGCTAGTCAGGTTTCTAAGTACGATTTGGTTGGAAATCTAATTACCCGTTTTTATAATCCCTTAAATTTAAATGCCCCTGTCGGTATGTGCATTAATCCACTTAATAATCACGTATTGATTGCTGATGCTTTTTTTGGTCATGTGATAGAGTTCTCTTCAACAGGCGATCCTTTGGCTTTACATGGTATAAAAGAGAAGGGGGGGGTTCAGGCAGGTAGCGATATTGTGGGGATGGCTTGCACTCAAAAAGAGATGTTTATTGTCTCTAAATTAACTAAAAGTATTAATGTATTTTCTTTTTCAGGCGAGTTTTTGCAAAAAATACCACGTTCTGAGGTCAGAAGTCCAACGGCGGTTGCGGTAGATTCTTATGGCCGAATTTATATCAGTGATGATTTTAGTGATCAAATTTCAATATACAACAAGAGTGGATTTTTAAAGCAATTTGGTCGTTCAGGTGTGGGGCCGTTGCACTTTAGAGAGATTAAGGATCTCTCTATTGATGGCGATTACCTGTATGTGGCCGATAATATGAATCGTAGCATTAAAACTCTTACCATTATGCCTCCGAAAGAGCGAATAGAAAAATGAAGATTTTGAGTGTTAGCCTGCTCCTTTTGCTGACTATGTTGTCAGGTTGCTCATCTGTAAACGAACCTAAAGTATTTCAATTAAAAAACACCACACTTACTGAGGTTTGGCCCACAGGGTCAGAGGTGCCGCGTTATCGCTATGTTGGAGAGCTACAGGGTGAAGCCACAAGTGACTCTATTTTGGACAGAAGTATTTTTGAAATAGTCATTGGCTTTATTACTGGCGCTCCAGAGGTTTTTATCCTTAAGCGACCTTATGATGTTTATGTTAGTGCCAATAACATAGTTTATGTTGCAGACCTTGCTTTGCCTGGTGTGATGGTTTTTAACCAAAATGAGAATACCGTTGTGGTTTGGGATGAGGTAGATAATAAAACATCTTTTCAAGCCCCTGTTGGTATTGTTGGAGCGGGAAATGACATCTTAGTGGTAGACACTCAGCTCGCGCAAGTATTTCGATTTTCTTCTGCAGGGAAGCTGTTAAGCTCTTTTGGTTCAAAGAGTCTAAAGCGTCCAATAGGCATTGCCTTTGATGCAACAACACAGCGTGTTTACGTTTCTGATGCGGGTACACATACTATTCAAGTTTTTACACTCGACGGCACTCTAGTGACGACGATTGGAGAATATGGTGAGGCCTTGGGGCAATTTAACTACCCTTCTGCTATCGAGTTTGATCACAGTAAACTTTACATTAGTGACACCATGAATGCGCGTATTCAAATTATTGATCCAAACAACCTAGAAAAAGAAGTGGAGTCTTTTGGTTATCGTGGGCTGAATGTTGGCAACACGC
>WFNQ01000263.1 GCA_015488565.1 Thiomicrorhabdus sp. | reverse complement strand
TAGAGGAGCAGCTTAAAACCCTAGAGGTCTCTTTAGAAGAGCAACGTTTGATTAATGCAAAGTTAGCACAACAAGTGAAAGCATTGCAAAACGATCACGCCTCGCTTGAAACCATCGCAAGACAAACGTTGGGCATGGTAAAAAAAGAAGAAGTGTTTATTAAAGTAATCGAGCTTCAACCAGCAGAATCGCCTGTGATATCAACCGAGCTTAAACCAGAAACCCCTTAAGGGTACTCTGAATTAGTTCCTTAAATTCTGACAACGACAACCTGCATCTCAATTCTAGAAAATGATAGTTTTAATAAATAATCGTGGTTTGTTGAGTAGGGGAGGGTAAATCTCAAAAATTTACCTCCCCCTCTTATAACTCAACAAAACAGCATTAAATTTACGAAGTGCGGTAACATATTTTAAAAGTGTGGGCAGTGGAGTTCAGTTATTCGTCAGCTATCACCGTAGTTCTAACAAAGTGCTACAGTCGACAATTTACAACGAATTTCGTTTGGCTACGCCAAGCCAAGCCTCATCCGGCGTAAATCGCCGCTGAGCTTAATTCGTTATATTTGCAAACCAACCACCGTGCCAGCCGAAAAAAACACAACGGAGAATAAATGACACAACCGGACATCATCCAAACGATACTTAAAGACAGCAATTATCATCTTGCCCTGTTTTCAGCAGGTGAAATTGAAGCCTTACGTAAAGAAGTTTTTATCAAAACCACTAGAGGCAAAGAAACTCCTTATATTCAATGTATCGTTCGAGAAAAGGACATACAGCTAAAGCCAGAGGAAATAGTCCGCCAACTTTATACCGCACGGCTAATCAATGAATATGGCTACCCCAAGAAACGATTAGCTTTTGAATACTCGGTCAATTTTGGCAGGGAAAAGAAAAGTGCCGATATTGTCATTTTCGATAAAGACCGTTCCGATACCGCCTATATCGTTGTTGAGCTTAAAAAACCCAAGCTCAAAGACGGTAAAAACCAGCTTCGTTCCTACTGCAACGCCACAGGTGCGCCTATCGGTGTGTGGACGAATGGTGAGCAAATCTCCCATTACCACCGCAAAGACCCCAATTACTTTGAAGACATCACCGATATTCCCAAGGCAAATCAAACCCTCAAAGATATACTCAGTGAACGCTTTACGCTAAAAGACCTCATCAGCAAAGACAAAATCGCTAATGAGCGTAAATCGCTAAAAGACATCATTCTGGAAATGGAAGATGAAGTCTTAGCCAATGCAGGTGTGGATGTATTCGAGGAAGTCTTCAAGCTCATCTTTACCAAACTGTATGACGAATTTCAAAGCAAAAAAGACAAAGCCAATATTGAGTTTTACCTTGATCAAAATTTAGACGATGACGAACGCGGGGATTACGAAAAACTCAAAGCAACACTCGAAGGCTTGAACGATAAAAAATTCCGCGTCATGGAATTTAGAAATACAGGGCAAACCGATACCGAATTGAAAAACAAAATACAAACCCTGTTCGATGATGCCAAAAGCCAGTGGACGGGTGTATTCCCCGAAGGATCAGAATTTGAGTTATCCGATAGTCACCTATCCGTGTGCGTCTCCAGTTTGCAGGATGTCAAACTATTCAACTCCAATCTATTGGTGGTTGATGAAGCCTTTGAATATCTGGTCAATAAATCCGCCAAAGGTGAAAAAGGCCAATACTTTACCCCCCGTCATGTCATTGATATGTGTGTGCAAATGCTCAACCCCAAGCGTGGCGAATACATGATTGATACCGCCTCGGGCAGTTGCGGTTTTCCGGTACATACTATTTTCAAACTCACTGGGCATCTGTTTACCAACGCTGAAATCCCCGATGAAGATAAACAGCATGTACTCAAAGTCTTTGGTATCGACTTTGATGAAAAAACCGTGCGCGTAGCACGCACTCTTAACCTGATTGCTGGCGATGGCGAAACCAATGTTTTACACATGAACACGCTGGATTTTGACCGTTGGGATGATAAAACCAAAAATGACCCTAAGTGGATCAATACCTACGGCAAAGGTTTTCAACGACTAAAGAAACTCAGAACCGAAAAAGACCAGGACAAACAGTTTGACTTCGATATTCTCATGGCAAACCCACCCTTTGCAGGTGACATTAAAGAAAGCCGCATCCTGCACCAGTATGAACTGGGCTTTAAAGCCAATGGCAAGGCACAAACCAAAGTCGGGCGTGATATTCTGTTTATTGAACGCAATCTGGATTTCATCAAGCCCGGTGGTCGCATGGCGATTGTCTTACCACAGGGTCGGTTCAACAACACATCCGATAAACACATACGGGAATTTATCGCCCAGCATGGTCGCATTCTGGCGGTCGTGGGTTTGCACGGCAACACCTTTAAACCCCATACCGGTACTAAAACCAGCGTCTTGTTCGTGCAGAAATGGCATGACGAACTCTGCCCCAAAGTGGATGACTACCCTATCTTTTTTGCTGTCTCGGAAAAAGGCGGCAAAGACAATTCGGGCGATTACATTTATGTCAAAAATGATAATGGGCAATACAAGCTGGATAAAAACGGACACTTAATCGTTGACCATGATTTACACAACCACGACGGAGAATTGCCAGACGGTATAGCCGAAGCTTTTATTGAGTGGGCTAAAAGTGAAAAGTTGTCGTTTTGGGATGGGAAGTAAGGATGCAGATCTCAACAGTTCAGCTTTCAAAAGTAAAAGAAACAAGCAAGCTCTTTAGATTTGATGCCGAGTATTTTCAGCCAAAATACTTAGAAACAGAGGTTTTAATACAAAAGCATAACTATTCTGAATTACGAGAACTAATTAGTGTACTGACAGACTACCATGCAAACGGTAGTTATGAAATATTGCGAGGGAATGTAGAGCTAAAAACAGAACACGATTTCGCTCATATGATTAGAACAGTGGATATAGAGCGTGATGATTTCGAAAATGACATTATCAATATTAGTGAACATGCTTATAACTTTTTAACAAAAACAAAAGTTTATGGCGGAGAAATAATAATAAATAAAATAGGAAATGCGGGCAGAGTCTATCTTATACCGCCTGTCAGCAGGCCAACCTCGTTGGGAATGAATCAATTTATGATTCGTGCCAATGAACATATTAATAATTATTTTCTCTATTGTTATCTTTCGGGGAAATATGGACAAAACCAGCTAAGTCAGAGAATAACTGGCGCAGTACCTTTAAGTATTGATAAAGAATCAACGAGAAGTGTATTTGTCCCTCTCTTTTCAAAACAATTTCAAGAGTTAATAGCCAAAGCTGTTAATACACATTTTCGTCTCTCGGGAACATCTAAAAATTTATTTAAAGAATCTCAAGGACTGCTTCTCTCTGAACTCGACTTAACCAACTGGCAACCAAAACACCAACTCACCTTTATAAAAAACTATTCCGACACCCAGCAAGCCGGACGCATTGACGCAGAATATTACCAGCCTAAATACGAAGAAATAGAAAATGCAATTAAAAACTACAAAGGCGGTTATTCAACTATCGGAAACGAATTTGATCAAAATAAGAGCACTTTCGATGTTGATGACTTAAAAGTATATCAATATGTTGAAATAGGTAGTGTTAATGTAACTAATGGAGAAATTATACCTAACGAAGTGCTTGGTGAAGATTTGCCTGCAAATGCAAAACGGAAATTAAATAAGGGTGATGTAATTGTCTCTAAGGTTCGCACTTATCGCGGTGCAATAACAATTGTAGAAGAGGATAATTACGTGGGGAGTGGCGCTTTTACCATCCTTACAGAAAATGGGCAAATTAACAAAGAAACATTATTAGCATTTCTTCATTCAAAACCATTATTGGCTTGGTCTCTCAAGCCAAACACCGGAACCTCTTATCCAGTAATTGTCGATGATGACATATTAAACTTGCCAATACCATTGATACCTACAGACATACAAAAATCAATCCAGCAAAAAGTCACTGAGTCCTTTCACTTACGCAAGCAATCCAAGCACCTTTTGGAGTCAGCTAAAAAAGCCGTAGAAATGGCAATTGAACAGGACGAAGAAACAGCTATCAACTGGTTGAAGAGTGAAATGGAAAACGTTGGAGTAACGGATGCCAACGGATTATAAAAAAGAATGGATAGAAAAATCCGCTATTGATTATTTCTCAGCGTTTATCTCACTCTGGCTGGCGTGTAACTCGTGGTATATGTCGCATTATTCAGACCTGAACGATAATCATCCAGACGATAGAAGTAATAAGTGGGGTCAGTGTCGACTTTAATTTAATATAATCAGATGAATACCATTCAGAAGGGCGGGAAGAATTTTTAATCCAAAATATTTCCCCCCCCCCTGTTAGTTCAAAACAACATAAAACTAAAAAAAACACGGTAAACTTTTTTAAAAGTACAGGCTGTATGGTATTTTCAAACGTTGGCTATTTAGCTATGTCGTTGTGTTTTTTCACTAGAATATTAACCGCGCCAGTACCGCCTTCTTTTTCAGGGGCGGAGTAAAAAGCAAGGATGGTTTTAAAGGTTCGTAAAGACTGGTTGACTAAGTTTTTAAGAGCTGGAAGCAACTCTTCTGAGTTGTATCCTTTGCCGTGAATGATTCGAATGTGTCTGAGTTTGTTTTGATAAGCGGTGGCGATAAAGCGGTTGATTGCGAGCTGTGCTTCGTCACGGGTGTAACCATGTAAATCCAGTTCTGCTTGATTGGTGAAGGCTCCTTTTCTTAACTTGGTAAGCGTTTGCAAGGGTATGCCTTTTTGATGAAAAAAGATGGTTTCATGCGCATGAACCGCTGATGTATTTGCGCCATAAACACACGCCTCCTCGGTGTCGTATAACGCTGGGACTCGGCGTTTTTTTTTGACATTTTTTACCGTGACTTTCGCCTGTTCTTTAATGCGTTCCTGCTGATATTGTGCGGTTTTATTCTGTGTTTTCAGCGGGGATACGTCATTCATCTCAGAGAGAAATAGGGATTTATCTTCTTCTATCATTCGGGACACTATATAATTCGTTCATCTTTTTAAATGTGAACCACTTTTTTAGGTTTAATCTTAAATGAAAGTGGCCGTGCAATATTGGTATTTTACACGATGAAAATTCTTCTCTCCAATGATGATGGTTATTTTGCACCAGGCATTCAAACTTTATTCAAAGCGCTTCAAGAGCAGGTGGCTTTTCGAAAGCTCGTTATCATGGCGCCAGAGCGAAATCGCAGTGCGGCCAGTAATTCATTAACCTTGCTGGAACCACTTCGATTAAATGAGCATCACAGCTTAAGCATGCGTGAAGATTGTAAAGTCTACAGTGTGAATGGCACGCCAACGGACTGTGTGCATTTGGGTGTGAATGGTGGACTGGATGAGCAGCCAGATATTGTGCTGTCAGGTATTAATGCGGGAGCCAATATGGGAGATGACGTGCTCTATTCGGGTACGGTGGCGGCGGCAACGGAGGGGCGTTTTTTGGGTAAACCCTCTATTGCGATCTCTCTTTGTGGTGATCAGCATTTTGAAACGGCGGCTTATGTTTTAATCAAGCTTTTGCAAGACCTGCCTAATATGGCGTTATTGAGCGATACGATTATCAATATTAATGTACCCGATGTGCCTTTAGAGGCGTTAAAGGGCATTAAGGTAACACGCCTTGGACGACGACATATGTCGGAAGCCGTGGTTAAGCAAAATGACCCTAGAGGGTTGCCTATTTACTGGATTGGCCCTGCGGGTGGCGCGGCAGATGCTGGAGAGGGGACGGATTTTTTTGCTGTTGAACAGGGGTATGCATCGGTTACGCCGCTTAAAATTGATT
>WFNQ01000262.1 GCA_015488565.1 Thiomicrorhabdus sp. | reverse complement strand
GCTCTTAGTTTAGTAAAAATAATCTTCCCTAAAATACAGGTAAAACCATAAGCTCATGATTAATAACAATTATTTTAATGCGTTGGCCCTGGGAGGGGGGGGGGAAGAATTTTACAATCCAAAATATTTCCCCCCCCCTCTACTGGCAACCAGAGATAGTCGAATAAGTGGGATCAAGGTGTTTTTTGTCGATATAATCAGTTATATTCATTCATCATGGTAGGACATCTCTTATCAAAAAGATTTTTAAAATTTTTATTAAATGGTTTGTCGTGCCGCTCATTTTTTTGAGTTTAGCCATGGCCATGCTGTACTTTTTTACCGAGCCAAAACAAAACGGAAATTGGGTCGATGAACATCGTTTATTAGCGCGGGTCGACATTCAAGGTGATAAAGATAATCCAAGTATTCGCGTAAAAAATATTCGTGATTATAAATGGGAGTCGGTAAGCAAGGTTAGTTACCAAGACATGCAATTTCAGCTAGATAAAATTGTAGGGCTTAAAGTCGCCGTCTCTCATTTCTCTGTGATTAGTGAGGTTGCACATGTCTTTTTGGTTTTTGTACTGGATGATGGGCGAGAACTTGGCGTATCTGTTGAAGCAAGGCGAGAAGTGGGCGAAAAATTTTCCATACAAGGCGGGTTATTCGCTCAGTTTGAGTTGATCTATGTACTCGCCACGCCCGACGATCTGTTTGGGATTCGTAAATTGAACCGAGAATCTACACATCTTTATCCTATAAAAGAGACTAAAGAAAAAGCACGTGAATTATTTATGCTCATTGCTGCCGAAGTGAATAGACTCAATGAAAAGCCTGAAATGTATCACCTGCTTTTCAAAAACTGTACAAACCAACTTGTTAAGCATGTGTCTATTTTAACGAAGCAAAAATACCCTTGGTATTTTCAAACATTAGCTCCCGGAAATACAGCTAAAACACTGTATGATTTTGATTTGATTGATATGCCTAATATGAGCTTTGAAGAAATTCAAGCTAAAACGCTCATCCCCATATAAAAATTTCGTTTGTGGATAAAGGGGTCAAATCTTGATTTAATATAGTTAAGAAAGAGTTTTTTTGGGAAATAAGTGTCCATTCCCGCTATGTGCAATGATAAAAACAGGATAAAAAAATCATAATATACTGAGAATAAATTATATTAAGTCAAGATTTGACCCCTGTCTTCTTTTTTGGCAGGGACTCCATAAAATTAGTCACGACCTAGTGACATATTTATGCTATACTGACCGTGTTTTTACTTAGTGCAGTTGTTTGCTATAAAATACTGCATGTTTCATGATAAGTAACTAAAAATACCAGCAATAATTATAAAAAATTATAGAGGGATATAGCATGAATAAATATAAAATTCTATTGATAGGCGCTTCCGCTTTACTTTTCAGCTCCGTATCTCAATCTGCAATTATTCAGGTTGACTATGAGGGTTCCGTGACGGACTTAGGCTCTTTACTTTCTGGTAGTACCGTCAGTTTAAATGACTCTGTACAAGGCTCTTTCACTTACGACTCAGACCTTAGCTCATCTGATAGCTTGTTATCATTTTCAATATCTTTGGGTAGCATCTTCACAGCCAGCTCAACAGGTAGCAGTTATTTTAATGTTCAAAATGACCAGCAAAATGGCTCGGCAACTCAACCTGCGGATGGGTTTACAGTGGGAAGCGGCTTTGCCAGTACGCCGCTGAATGGTTACACAACAGGCAGCATGCAATTTGGTGTACTTAAAGACAATGCTGATGGCCAGCTTTGGAATGATACCCTGCTTCCTGATCTGTCAGACTGGACAAACATTTCATTAGCTGACATAAATAACCCAGACTGGCACTGGATGGATTTTGGCGTATCAACGACAGGCAATTTCCGCGATGACCAGATTCGATGGGATATTAGCTCATTTAATGTTTCTCCAGTACCTGAACCCTCAGTATTGACACTTATGGCACTTGGATTGGCCGGCATTGGCTTTTTTGCCAGAAGAAAAACAGCCTAACCAAAAATATCGATCTTACGATATTGATATTAAGCCCCGAAGTTAATCGGGGCTTTTTTTATTTATTTGAATAGAGTAGATAGTAAAAGCAGGGGGAGGGGGAGAAAATTTTAATCCAAAATATTTTTCCCCCCCCTTGGTTCAACAAAACAACATTAAACTCACGAAGTTCGGTAATCTCTTTTAAAATGGCTGGCGGTGAGTAGTTCCGTCATTCGCCAGCCATTTTGTATTTTTAGTGACTGTGATCGTCATGTGAATCGCTATGATCGTTGTTACTGGGTAGCTCATTTGTATTAAGCAGTGAGTCATGGGAGGTTGAATCTGTTTTGGTATCATGGCTATCGTGTCCAAAGCCCTCTTTGTGAGTATGTCCACCTTCACCGACTAAATTTTTGTACTCCGTTTCAGACATGCCACTGAAGTTGTTTATAAAGGCAACCATTTCCCATATTTGTCCATCTGTATGAAAGTCACCCCAAGCTGGCATTCCTGTCATTTTAAGCCCATTTTTGATGACCCAAAAGGTGTTTTCAGAACCATGATCGTTGTGTTTTTCTTTATAAAAAACGGGGGGTTGAGGGTAGAGGCCTAGATGTAACTCTGTTGGTTCCATGGCAGGGGCTAAGTGACATTGAGAGCACATGGCATCAAAGTTTTTAGCGCCATTTGAAATCATTTCGGCACTGGATAAATCAGGCACTTGAATGGTTTCAGCACGTACTTCAATGGATCGTTCTCGAACGAATTCAATCAATTCTGTTGTAATGTCCCAGTGTTTATCTTTTGCTGACATATTAAAGAGGCCAAACCAGATAAATAAAAAACCGACTAACAGAGCTGTAGAGATTAGAGTAATAAATTTCATGAGATCATTACCTGTTTATTGTAATTAAGTAGGTTATCTATGCTACATGATTTATGAGGGGAATAGGGTAAAAAAGGAACGATTCAGATGACTTATTTTTGTGGGTAATCTGAATCGTTATAAATCCTATTTATGGGATAAATAGGCGGGAGTTTATAGTGCGCTGTATATCGCTATGTTGGTAAGGGAGGCTATGATGCCAAAAATGGATAAAGGAACAAGCAATATTTGCTTGAGTCCGAATAGGCCTGCGAGAGGTCGTCTGTCTTTTTGTTTGTTTCGTGATATTTTTTTCATTGGTTAATTTTCCTTCAATGTCTGTTCATAAATTTTATTAGCTCATTATAAGTTAAATTTATATAAGTGTAAAGTTATGATCTTATGACAGATTTATTTCAGGATGATGGCGCTTATTCGATAAAAATTAAGTATTGCAGTTTCCACAGGTCAAATAGAAGCTTGATGTTGTTTTCATTTTGACTGGCTTGTTGAATCTCTTCTTGGGTTAAAAAGGACTGGTTGGCGAGTTGAGCGATAAAGTGTGGACTGGCTGAAAAAGTGTTCCAGATTGCGCCGTTAATATAGAGTAGGGTTTGTGTTTTTTCGTCTTGATTTTTAACATGGCTGTAAGCAAATCGACACACAGGGTCTTTAATAAAGCCTATTTCGACTTGAAGTGCGCCAATAAAATCTTCGAATGTGGGGGTTTCTGTTTCGGTTAGTGGCTCGGGAAGTTGCTGTGCGGCTTGTTGGTCAAGTTGTGTGGCAAAGCGTCCAAACCATGTTTTGATTAAGTTCTCATCTTGTAGCACGCTTTGCAGTAACGTTTGTGCCTGTTGACTGGCGGCTTGGGTAATTTCGGCAGGGTTGAGGTTTTCTGGCCAAGTTGGATCGGAGTAAAGGGTTTTAAAGGCGTTCATTTCACATAGGTGGTCGCCAAAGCTGTCCCAGAGTTCTTGGCCTCGGTAGCTTCGATAGCCGATGGAGTAAGTGATGCATTCATCGTCCAGTGCGACACCGTGATGTCCCCATTTAGGGGGAAGGTAGAGTATGTCGCCTGCTTTAAAGGTAAATTCTTCTTCGACTTGAAAGGTTTCCATTAAGCGTAAATCAACGCCTTGGATGTAGTTATTTATGGTGCAGTCTTTTGAGGTGAGCTTCCAGTTTCGTTGACCCGCCGCTTGCAGTAAAAAAACATCGTAGTGATCAAAATGAGGCCCTACATTCCCCCCCTTAACGGCGTAGCTAATCATGATGTCATCAATGCGCCAGCGTGGTAGAAAATCAAAATCATTTAGTAGATCGGTCACTTCAGGAATAAGACGGTCGACCCCTTGAATCAGTAATGTCCAGTGGGAATCGGGCAGTGTTTCATAGGTTTGTGGCGTAAAGGGCCCTTTGAGTAGTTGATAGTCTTTTTCTCCCTTCTGGATAACAATGCGACTCTCGACTTCCTCTTCTAGTGAAAGGCCGCCTAGCTCTTCAGCAGACAGGGTGCTTTCAAAATTAGGCAGTGCATTGCGAAGTACCAGTGGTTTTTTTTGCCAAAATTCATTTAAAAAAGTATGTAAAGTGGTGTCGTTAAATTGAATCATTAGAGAGGCCTTGAGTCGATTTAGAAAAGAGGGGGGGGGAGAAAATAAAAAGCCCCAATCGTGGGGCTTGTTGTTTGGCTGAGAGGGGGGAGTATATTTAACGCCCTTTTAACATGGTAAGGGCCAGTTCAATGTTGGTGGCTTGATTGGCGGCATTACCGGTATATGTGGCTGGAATCATCTCTCTCAGTGTTTGTTTGGCTTCTTCGGGCAGTCCGTCTAGGCTGTCGACAAAGTTTTGCATAATCTCTTGGTTGACACGTTGACCACGGGTTAAATCTTTTAGTTTTTCGTAAGGCTTTTCAAAACCATGACGACGCATAACGGTCTGAATGGCTTCGGCCAATACTTCCCAGTTGCTGTCTAGGTCATCGGCCATGGCTTGTGCGTTTACTTCTAGCTTACCTAGCCCTTTCATGGTGGCTTGCAGTGAGATAATGGTATGTGCCACACCTACGCCTAGGTTACGTAATACGGTTGAGTCGGTTAGATCACGTTGCCATCTTGAGATAGGCAGTTTCATGGCAAGGTGTTCAAAAATGGCGTTGGCCAAGCCTAGGTTTCCTTCGGAGTTTTCAAAATCAATTGGGTTGACTTTATGAGGCATGGCCGATGAACCAATTTCACCTTTAACGGTTTTTTGTTTGAAGAAACCAACAGAGATATAGCTCCAAACATCGCGGTCAAAATCGATCACAATGGTGTTAAAACGTGCCATGGCGTGAAAGTATTCGGCAATGTAATCATGCGGTTCAATTTGAGTGGTGTATGGGTTCCAAGCAAGTCCTAAGTTTAAGACAAACTGTTCAGACAGTTCATACCAGTTTACGTCAGGGTAAGCGGCAAGGTGGGCGTTGTAGTTACCTGTTGCGCCATTTATTTTTCCCATGATTTGTACGTTCATTAACTGTTTGGCTTGGCGCTGTAGGCGATACGCTACGTTGGCCCACTCTTTACCTGCTGTGGTAGGCGACGCGGGTTGTCCGTGCGTACGTGCCATCATTGGAGTATTGGCCATCTCGACACCCATTTGAGCCATTTTATCTATGAGTTTATCCATTTCAGGAATAATGATGAACTCACGAGCGTCTTTGAGCATGAGTGCATAGGCTAAGTTATTAATATCTTCTGAGGTGCAGGCAAAATGAACAAACTCTGAAATGGCGTTGAGTTCTTTGTTATCGCCAAAGTGTTCTTTAATGAGGTATTCGACCGCTTTTACATCGTGGTTAGTGGTGCGCTCAATCTCTTTAACACGCTGTGCCATCTCAATAGAGAACTCATCAACCAGTTTTAAAAGGTGTTGTTCGGCTTCATCACTGAGTTTAGGGACTTCAGAAATCCCCGGGTGATTGGCCAACATACGCAACCAAAACACTTCAACTTTTACACGGTTTTTAATTAAACCAAATTCACTGAATATCTCTTTAAGATTGTTTAATCGTGTGCCGTAGCGTCCATCAATGGGAGAGATTGCGGTTAATTCTGTCAGTTGCATGTGTGAAGTTCCTTTTGCGATCGGGTTGCCAAAAAGGCAGTCAATTTTTTAGTGGCGACTATTATAACCTTAATCAGCATATAGAAAATACGTTTAATAGTGCCGTACCTTGGTGCTCTTAGAGAGCGACAAAAAGTAACGTATTAAAATAAGGTGAGGTTGTCTTTTTTGAATCAGTAAGATTTACTTATTATTATTGATCTCTGATATGATTTGCACTTGGCCTTTTTTGAGTATTTAAGGTATATTACGCAACAAATTTGAGATGGTAAACGATAAGGGCTGGGAGCAAGGCCTATTTTAGGAGATTAAGTGGTTATGTTTATTCCGTGTGAAGATGCAAAGCGTTTGATTAAAGAGAAGAATGCCCAATTGGTGGATGTTCGTACGCCAGAAGAGTTTGAAAGCAGTAAGTTGCCTGGTGCAATTAATATCCCTTTACAAGACATTGATTATATAGGAATTCATAAATTACAAAAAGAGTTACCTGTTGTGGTTTTTTGCCGTTCTGGGCAACGTTCTCATATGGCGATGCAAATTTTACTATCTCAAGGGTTTAATGAGGTACATAATTTAGGGTCCTATATGGCGTGGAATCAGTGTACTGGTTAATATGAGTAAGAGCTGTTTTACTATTTTATAAAAGCGCGTTGAGCGCTTTTTTTATGTCTAAAAAAGCAAAATCCTGTAAAATCAGCAAATGAAAAAGATTTCGTTGCAAAAATCTTTTCTCGAATTGGACAGTAGGAGTAGGGGGAAATTACTCTGTATGAAAACACCTAAACGAATTTTACCTCTGGTAGAGGACGGGCTAGTTGATGAAGTCATTCGTCGGTTAATGAGTGGTAAAGAGGCCGATGTTTTTTCAGTGCGCTGTGGCGATGAAATCCGTTGTGCCAAAGTATACAAGGAAGCCAGTAAACGCAGTTTTAAAAAAGCCGTTGAGTATCAAGAAGGGCGAAAAGTTCGTAACAGCCGCCGTGCTCGTGCCATGCAAAAAGGGTCTAAGTTTGGGCGTAAAGAGCAAGAAACTATTTGGCAAAGTGCCGAAGTGGACGCGCTCTATAAGTTAGCCAATGCAGGAATTAGAGTACCAGAACCCTACGGCTGTTTTGATGGCGTATTACTCATGGAGCTGATTACCGATGAAGAGGGAGATATTGCTCCACGTTTAAATGATATTTCGATGAGTGCAGAACAAGCACGAGAAGATCATGAGATTGTGATGAACTACATTATGAGAATGCTGTGTGTGGGGGTGATACATGGTGATTTATCGGAGTTTAATGTATTGGTTGATGAGTATGGTCCAGTTATTATTGACCTGCCTCAAGCGGTTGATGCCGCTGCCAATAATAGTGCTAAGCGGATGCTTACGCGTGATGTGGATAACATCACTAATTACTATGCCCAATATGCACCAGAACTGTTAAAAACACAGTACGCCAAAGAGATGTGGGCACTGTTTGAAGCAGGTGATTTACATCTTGATTTGGAGCTTACGGGCTTGTATCACGTAAAAGAAGAAACGGCGAATGTCGATTCTGTTTTAGAAGAAATTAAAGCGGTACTGGCAGAAGAAGAGAGGCGTCAAGAGCGTTTAAAAATGGCGGAAAGTAATTAATGGCCAAGAAATTTTACGTTGTATGGCAGGGCAGAACGCCAGGAATTTATCGTGATTGGAACAGTTGTAAACAGCAGATTGATAAGTTTGCAGGGGCAAAGTATAAGTCTTTTTTAAGTTTACAGGAGGCCGAAGCCGCTTTTAAAACAGGGCGTTCAAGCGCAACAGGGGGGGGAGAAAAAAAATCGAAATCAACCTCACGAAAGTCTACGGCCAATGGCGTTAAAACCTATACGGCCGCTGAGATTGCTCACATGCCCATCAACGTTAAAATGTATACCGATGGCGGTTGTGATCCTAATCCTGGTAAAGCAGGTTCAGGAATGGCTGTGTATCGTAATGAGGCGTTAGAGTCGCTTTGGTATGGTTGTTATAATCCAGCAGGAACCAATAATACCGCAGAGCTGAATGCGCTAAATCAAGCGTTTATCTTAGCAAAAACAGAAAGCGAATCTGGACAAAGTGTGGCCATTTTTTGTGACTCTAAATACGCCATTCAGTGTATAACGCAATGGGCGGTGGGGTGGCAAAAAAAGGGGTGGAAAAAGGCGGGGGGGGAAATTAAAAACCTCCCTCTCATTCAAGAGATGTTTGCGCGTTATCAAACGATTAAAAATCAGGTTCAAGTACTTCATGTGAATGGGCATGTTGGTGTAGAAGGTAATGAACTTGCCGATAGAATGTCTATGTTGGCGATTCAGCGTAAAGAAAAAGCCTTTCTTCCATATCAAGATAAAAGTAGTATCGCTCATATTTTGTCTTTACGAGCAGGTTAAGAGCCAGTCGGATTTAGGATGAATCTACTGCGAAAAAGCTATTTAGGCCCATTTTTCCGATCAATTTTGTTAAATATACTCAATGTTCGCCTCAAATGATCGAAAAAATGGCTTTTTCTCGTGACGACCACCTAAGTCCGACAGGCTCCCTAGGAGTTAATTTTACTGGTATTTGTTTTATTCTCAGACAGGTTCGTCGTTCTTTCCTAAAGTTTTTTTACAATGAGCCGATTTCTTTAGGTATGCGAAACGATAAAAATTAGGTATTGGCATTTTTAGTGCTTAATTCAGGGAATGTAATACTTGGTTAAGCTTTTTAGTTTTAAAAAATGTCTTACCGACGAGGAGAATAAAGATGGCAAACGATATTGGTACTACGTTATTAAATAGCCTAACAAACAGCACATTTGACAGCGGCAACATGGCAAAGGTGCTGGCAGAAGCAGGTGTTGCAGGCCCGCGTGCAATCTTAGATAAAAAAGAAGAAAAAACCAATACGGAACTGGGTGCATTAACGTACTTAGAAACCAATATTCAAGCCTTTAACTCCTATCTTGTTGATTTATCCTCCCCTAACATTTTTGAATCACGCCTAGTCACCTCTTCGGATGAGTCGGTTGTCTCGGTACAAGCAACGGGGGAAACGGTTTCGGGTGCGTATCAAATTGAATCAAAACAGTTAGCTCAGGCCAATACCATTGTTTCTAACAAGGCTTACAGTTCGGCGTCAGATACCATTTCGACAGGTACATTAAGCATTAGTGTGGGTGGGCAGACAAAAGACATTGTGATTGATGCCTCCAACAATACATTAGAAGGTTTGCAGGCCATTGTAAATAATGGTGACTACGGTGTTAACGCCGCCATTGTGAACAATGGTGGACAGTATCAAATCATGTTTACCTCTAAAAATACCGGTGCCGCCTCTAATATTACCCTATCAGGATTGGCCGATTTTGATGTGAATGGCATGACGACGACCAGTGAAGCCCAAGATGCGGTTATGACCATTAATGGATTAAATGTTGCCAATAGCACCAATGATTTTAGCAATGTGATTGATGGGCTAAGTATTCAGTTAAATTCGGTTTCAAGCGTTGCACAAAGCGTCAGTGTCGCATCGGATTCACAAAAAATAGTGGATACGGTTTCTAATTTTGTCGAGGTATATAACCAACTTGATACCATTTTGGCTGATTTAGGTTCTTATCGTTCTTTGACTGCCGCAGAGCAAGAGTCACCCGAGTTTGATTATTTTGGCGATCTATCGGGTAGCTCTTTATTACGAGATTTAAAAGGGCAATTAAGAGATGCGTTGAGCGGTGCTATTCCTCAGTTAACCGATCCGAATACCCTCGCATCCGTAGGAATCTCATTTGATCGAGATGGGAAAATGGCTCTGGACAGTGCGTTATTAAACAGCGTGGCTATGAATAACTTGGAGTCGTTGAGTTTTATTTTTGCCAAAGGGGGAGCCAGCACCGACCCATTAATTAATGTCATAGGGGGGAATGAAGAGACCTTAGCAGGAAATTATGCCCTTGATATTACTCAGGTGGCCGAACGTGCGACCGTTTCTGGCGGTGCAGTCACTTATGCGGCCAATGAGTTTAGAGCCAATGGCGATCGTGTCTTTGATCCATTAGCGGCTTTAACCGTTGATGCTGGTGCTGGGTTGCAAGTTTCGATTAATGGAGCGGCCAATGTTGCAGTAAGTTTGACCGCAGGTACTTATGCAACCAAAGAGGACGTTGCCACTCAAATGCAGGCTGATATTAATGCGGCGTTAGCGGGGCCAACCGTTTCGGTGGCGTATGACAGTTCACAATCCCGCTATGAGTTAACCACGGCAGATGGTACGCTTGATTTATCCTCGTTGGTGAGCATGGGAAATCAAGGTTTTTCTGCGAATACGGCTTATACCGGTGATCCATTAATCGATTTAGCAACGCCAGCCACACTGGATGTTTCTATTGATGCTTCGACAGCCGTAACGGCCACCATTGGAGCAGGAAAGTATACGTTAGATGAGTTATCCAATAACCTACAAAACACCATTAATGGACTTTCAGAGGTCGCCTCATCGGGTGCTGGTGTGAGTGTCTCTAGCTCAGGTGGTGTATTAGCAATTACTTCTGATCGTTATGGACTCGCTTCCGATGTTAGCTTATCAAATTTCTCTGGTTTTGCTAATGCTGGGTTAACCGCAAACTTAACCGATACGGGGGTCAATGTCGATGGCACAATTACCACCGCATCGGGCTCTTTGAGCTTGGGGGCTTATGTAGACAGTGTGGATGGACGAAAAATTAAAATATCCGATTATGCTGCAATTGGAGCCACACCTGCAGAAGTACGAGGACTGGAGTTTGAAGTCTTAGGCGGTATTACGGGAGCCAGAGGGGATATTAACTTTTCACAAGGGTTTGCAAGTCGTTTAGAAGAGACGATTCAGCGTCTGTTTGAAGATGATAACGGGTTGGTTAAAAATCGAATTGAATCATTGAGTGAAAAGAGCACCGACTATGAAGAAAAAAGAGAGAAGTTAGATCTCCGTTACGATAAGCTTTTATTAAAATATAAATTAGATTTTGGGGCCTTGCAAACGTTGTTGTCCAGTACACAGCAAACCAGTGATTTTTTAACCGCAACCTTTTCAAATAATAATAACAACTAATGTTGGTAGGATGACGCCATGAATTTAGCGCTTAAAAAACAATTTATAAAACAATATGCTAATAACTATGTTGAAACCGCGGTGTCTGAAGCGACACCTCACAAATTGGTTGAAATGCTCTATGACGGAGCCATTAAAAACATGAACCTAGCAAAAGTGTTTATTGAACAAAAAAACTATGAAAAGAAGGCGGAGCATATTAATAAAGCACTTGCCATTCTAAATGCTTTAAGAGTTGGTGTTGACCTAAAAAAAGGGGGGGATGTCGCACAAAATTTATACGACTTATACGACTATTGCTATCGTACCTTGTTTAAAGTATCGGCCCATAATGATATGACATTGTTAGATGAGGTATTAGGCCACATTACCATAGTCAGTGAGGCTTGGCGGGAGATGCCCGACAATTTTAAACGGGTTTCAAAAGAGCAACTCGATAAAGTGAAAGGTTAAACTGGTGAATACGCTTGAAATGACAAAGTTACAACTTTTGTCCCATTCTAAAAACATGCTGGATGCGGCACAACAGAGTGATTGGTCTCGGTTATCGGCCTTAGAAAGCGGTTGGCTGGAACGGTTACAATCCTCTGTTAGCCAGTATGGTGATGAATTAAGGCAAGTAGGGCTGGAAATTTTGAAAGATAATCAAAAAATTCAGGCATGTGTTGAATCAAAGCAGAAGACACTTTCAAAAGAGCTGGGACAAAATACTAAGAATATTTCTTCGATTAAGTCCTATCTTGAATGAACCCCACCCCAGCCCTCCCCTTGTCAGGGGAGGGAGTAAAAGAGCAAGCGTTTATTGTTTGTTTTCCGCAGGCCCTTCCCTTGTCAGGGGGTAAAAGAGCAGACGTTTATTTGTTTGTTTTCTGTAAGCCCTTTCTTTGTTGTCGTGGGGGCGGGCTAAAAAGTAAAGCGGTTCTCAGCATTTGATTGTTTTGGAGAGGTAAGCGCTGTTAAATCGGTTTCAAATAACGTTTCAACTTCCCACTCTTCTGGGCTAATTCGAGTGACGACTTGAGCGGTCATCGCGGGTGAATGACCAGCAACAACACATAAACGCCCTCCTAATGTCAGTTTTTCTTTATACGCTTGTGATACTTCTCTTACTGAGCCAGTCAGTATAATCACATCGTACTCTTGGCCATCATTCCAGCGATCAATTGCATCGCCTGTATGGAACTTGATGTTATCAAATGCCTTTAAACGCGCTTTTGCGCTCTCTTGAATGGATGGGTGCAGTTCAACCGTATCAACCGATTTGGCTTGTTTTGCGATTAAGGCCGTTAAATAACCACTTCCTGTTCCAACTTCCAATACTTTTTCGGAATCATCAATATCAACCGCCTGCAATAAACGACCTTCCACACGAGGGAACATCATCGTTTGTGATTGACCAATGGGCAGTTCAATGTCGCTATAAGCCAGTGCTTCATGCTCTTTTTCAACAAAAAGGTGGCGTGGTGTTTCCAATAATAAATCAAGAATTTTTGGGTCAAGGACATCCCAAGGTCGAATTTGTTGTTCTACCATGAAAAAACGAGCCTGATCTAAATCCATGCGAATATCCTTTTTTAAGTAATGTCGATTTTTTTAATCCCGCGATTATATCTAAAAAAAAGGGTTTTATAAATGATAAGTTGAGATAGATGCGGATAGATGGAAGAGAGGGGGGGGATTTCGTACGAATTAAATAGTTATGTGTCGAGTTATGCATGCATTAATGCTGGGTAGTTTAGGCATTTTGCCTTTTTTTATGCCGACAGCATTTATAATATGGACTTAAACGCAGGGGGGGAGAAAATTGCAACAAAATCACATTGAAAAAAATCTGCCCCAGAGTACCCTCTTTTGAGCAAGCTTAATTTTTCCCCCCCCTGTTTTTATTCATTGTTAAGTGCAGAGCACCAGGCGTTGTTTTCGGGTTGTGAATGGGCTAAAAATATTCCCTCTGGCTTTGAGGATGGTACGCATCAACTTTGGTTGTGTCAGTTTGATTCGGAAAAGCGTTTTTTAAAGCTGTCCTCAACATCCAATGGCGCCTCGCCTGCTTTTTGGCAAGCCGTTGAGGGGGTGTTTGAATTTGAATTGGCATCCAGTCTTGGCCAATACGCCCGTGTGTATCAAAGCATCGCCACTTGGTCACCCTTGGTTATTCCTAAGCTGCTTCATTCAGCTTCTAGTCAGGATGCATTGGAGGAGGGGGGGATACAAGGTGAATTGAGCTTGCTCAAGAGAGGGTGCTCTGGAGTGCAAGGTGAATTGAGCTTGCTCAAGAGAGGGTGCTCTGGAGTAAGATTTTCAGGATTTTTATTAACAGAGTATTTAGAGGGACAAGGGCTTACGGCGGAACGATTGACTTTAAATCAGGTGGCGAAAATTGCCGAACATGTAGCGTTATTGCATCAACACAGTGCGCCTTGTTTTGGGGCGCTGTTTGAGGAGAGCATGGCTTCTAGCCATAAGACTAAAACGAGATGGAAGCGTAACCTAAAACAGACGTTATTGATGTTAAATAAAACCCCAACCGTTCCTGTTGAGACGATGGAGAGAACGGTGGCTTTAGTGGATGAATTGAACATCAATGGCTTTCAACCGATTATGCTGGATTTCCGTTGGGATCAATTTTTGCAATTAGAGGGGGGGAGAAATTTAGCGTTGCTGGATTTAGATGCAATGGTGTGGGCCCCCAGAGAGCTAGAGTTGGTGATGCTGGAATATGTATTAACGCCAAAGCAAGCGGAAGTGTTTTTGTCGGTTTATACACCGTATCATGCACTACCGGATTTAACGTTAGCGCGATTGGTGTATCGCGTATTGTTGTTTCAAATGAATGTATTGGGCGTGCGGGATTTTAATTGTTGGATGGCGCATCCTGAGCGGTTTTAAGCTTTTTCCAGTGGTAATACCCATAAAAAGCGAGTATTAAATAGACAGAGTACATAATAAGGGTGGCGTAGTAACCCGTTTGAAAAAAAAGCATAATCGCCAGCGTGTTAATGACCATCCAATAGAGCCAGCTTTCGATGATTTTTTTTGCCATTAAAACCATGTTCATTACCGAAAAAACCATAATAATGGCATCAAGATAGGGAAGTTTGGCATTGGGTTGGTTGGCTAAATAAAAACCGATGATGCCTGTTAATAGGATGCCTACTCCTATGAAGGTTAGGTGAAATATAAGTGGACGATTAGTGATGGAAAGCGTGGCATTGGACTGGCTGTGTTGTCGCCAGAGAGCAAAGCCGTAGATGGCCATGCCCATGTAGTAAGCATTGAGTAGCATCTGCATGGGAAGTTGTCCTTCCCAAAATAATAACGTGTAAATGAGTGTGCTGACAAACGCCGCAGGCCAACACCAAATAGAGGTTTTGGAGGCTAATAATACATAAGTTATGCCTAAGCTGGCCGCCAGCCACTCCCAACCAGACTGTGCAAGCAAGCTGGTTGTTATGGTGTTAAAGAGACTTATCTCATTTTCAACAAGCATGAATATTGGCTTTATTTCGATCCATACCAATGAGCTTTATCACAAATACCGTTTCAGGTATTTTTTTTAATACGTGTTGTATTTCATGGTCTAACGCATCCATTACGGAACGGTATTCGCCAAATATTTGCGTGCTTAAGCTATTACGCTGAACGTTGATATTAGGAAGTTGCTCCACCCGTTCAATAAAATCAAGAATGGGTTGGCAGTAAGCGTCCTGTAATGGGTACATACTGATGTCGATGGAAATTCTCATTAAAAATACACTCGGCTTGTGACACCAAATTGTCTTGGGTCGCCTAAGCGTACATAGGTGGTTGGGTTGGTGTAGGGGGCGTTAAAATCAAAATTATAACCGCGTGTGGCGTAGGTTTCATCGGTTAGGTTTTTGGCCCACAGATATATCTCGTAGTCTTTGTCTTCAAAGCCAATGCGAGCATTGATAAGTCGGTAGTTATTTGATTGGGCATTGTGTACGTTATCAAAATAAAAGCGGTCTAACGCTGTTATATCGGCTTGGGCATACCATCCATTACTGGCGCGGTAGGTTGTGCCTAAATTGATTTGATAAGTGGGTGCATGTGCTTGTTCGCGTCCGTCAACGGTAAAGGCACTGTTTAAAGGTGTACCAGACACCGAGGTTTGTAATAACCCTAGACTGCCATAGGCGGTGAACTGGTTGTTTAGTTGCCAATTAAAGTCGGCCTCTATACCGTAGTTTTGAGCCGAATCAAAATTTTCGGTATAAAAGACCCAGTTGGTAAAAGAGCTGGGATCGTAGGTATAGCCATCAAATTGAGGGTCAATACGATCCATATAAAACGCGGAGATATTGGTTTTTAATCCCAGCTCTGGTCGGTGACTTTTTAAGCCAATTTCATAATTAATTAAGGTTTCATCTTGGTACTTTAAATATTGCTCTGCGGTGCCACTGGGTTGCCCCGTATTAAACCCACCTGCTTTATAGCCACGGGTAATGCCTGCAAATGCTGTGTAATTGGGGTTGAAAGTGTAGCGATAGGCTAAGTTGCCTCCCCATAACGCTTCTTCGGGTGAGTCGTTTTCATTGGCACTATTGCTAAAGTCACTGCTATTTTGTTCGGCACGCGCACCAATCGTAATGGTTGATTTAGGGGAGAGGTGGTAATCAAACTGGGTAAAGGCGGCCGTTTTAACCAGTGTAAAATCGCTGGCTGAATTGCCCCAATATTCTGTTTTATTGCGTTCATCCAGTTTAGAGGCATACAGCCCAAAGAGCCAGTCGATCTGATTGGCAATACGAGATTGAGGGGTTGATATCCAGCGTAACTCTTGGCTGAGTGTTCTACGGTGTTTTTTATTGAGGTACGTTCCATTGGAGGCACTGGTCCAATCTTCATCGTAGCTATACAACATATCGGAATTTACAAGGCTGGTTTTTGCAATCAATTGATAATTAGGGTTGGCCGTTGATGTGGCCTTAATGGAAAGCCCATTAGAGAGTTGCGTGTCTTTACCTGGTTGATTAGAGTAAGTGGTAAAGCGATTGTCTCGTGCCCATGCATCATAGCCATTGTTTAAATCACTGTGAAGTAAGGTAACGTCTATTTGAGCATCTTGGCTTGGAAAGAAGCGAAGCTTAGCTCGAAGCATCTGCTCATCACGCGCATTGGTGTCGTTACGATTTAATGTAGCATTACGTCGAAAGCCATCGCTGTTATGTTTAAACAGAGCAATGCGATATTGTGGCGCATTTTTTTGGTCACCCAATGCGCCACTGCTCATAACCCCCAGCTCTCTTTGATTGTCTTGTCCAATGGTGGCTTCGACCATGCCTTCTTGATAAGGGGTGGGCTCATTGGTTTGGAGGTTAATTAAACCTGCAATCGCACTTTGACCAAAGCGGATATTTTGAGGGCCTTTGAGCACTTCAACTTGTTTGATATCAAAGAGGTTTGCCGTCATGGCAATGCCACTGAAATCCATGTCATCAATGGTAAACCCAACGCTGGCATTCGGTGCTCCGGTATACTCATCTCGTTGACCAATACCACGAATTTGAATATGACGCGCTCGGGAGCTTTGTCCAGAGACGTTTACATTGGCTGTTTTAAGCAGTATGTCATCAAAATGCATGACGCCTTGATCTTGCAGTTCGCTTTGAGTCGTTACCTCAATGCTGGCAGGCAGATTTTGCTCCGCTTCTTCTCGTAAGTCAGCCGTGACAACCACAGGAGCCAGTAGGGTGGTATTGGCATGAGTGGTAAGCGATGTGGCGATTAAGCAAGTGAATAGTGTGGTTGATAGGGGGGAGAATTTGGGTGACATGCAGAGCTCGTTTTAGTTTTAAATTAGGTGTATTTGGGTTGTTTACTTAGCTTTTTAAAGCTCAGTAAACAAGCCAAGTCGTCGATTTTTTTGTACTTGGTTAGCTTGAAATAGTTGGCCGTTCATGGCAATGTAAATGCCCGTTTTAGCAAGTTGTACTGCCATGAGTGCCGAGCCTAAATTAAAGCTGGCATCGGAGTGTCCGAGCATAAAAGGCCGCATTGCGCCGGTGAGAATAATGGTTTTATTCTTCAGCTCGGGGGTTCGGCTGAGTGCTGTAGCGGTATTCACCATGGTATCTGTTCCATGGGTGATGATAATTTTTTGCTGAGGGGTCTCAATACACGCTTGGCAAATTTGAATTCGTTCGTCTTCGGTAATCTCTAAACTGTCTTTTTGCATTAATACGGTGGTTTCTATGGGTAAAGAGACATTGGCTTCTTGTAATATAATCGGCAAATGGGTATTAGGAAACACAAGCTCGCCAGTGGTTTCTTGATACTGTTTATCCAGTGTTCCACCAGTGACAAAAAGCCGAATAGGGGGGGGAGAATTTTGGTTTTTTAGGTTGGATTGGGGCATCGCCATACTTCCTTAAGGTTGCCTTAAAATACCAGTCACAATGCCTAATATTTCAATATCGGCATTCTTTAAAATAATAGGAGGTATATCGGAATTGGCGGGTTGCAGTCGTACCCCTGTTTTTTCGATGTAGAGTTTTTTCATGGTGACCTCTTCATTATTGATGCGAACCACCACCGATTCCCCATTTTCGGCAGAAGAGCGGCGTTCGATAATCACAATGTCGCCACACTTAATGTTTTCATCAATCATCGAATTACCTTTAACGCGCAGGGCGAAGGTCTCTTTTTTGACCATGCTGGCGGGGACAGAGACCGTATCGTAATCCATCTCTATTTGAATTGGTTCTCCAGCGGAAGTCCAGCCGAGCAAAGGAATTTGGATAAATTCAGTGTCCATTAATTCGACGGGCGCGTCTAATCCATTTTCTAATGCCGTGAGGGCAGTAAGAGCGGTTTTTTGATTTCGTTTTGGAATTAAATAGGCGACATTGGACATGGGGGATTCCTTAATTGATTAAACGGCTGGCAATACTTTTTTAAAGGGTTTAACCTCGGTTTTGTCATAGACACCTGCCTCAATATAGGGGTCTTGAGAAGCCCATAATTTGGCCTCTTCTAAACTTTTAAATTTGGCGACAATTAAACTGCCTGTAAACCCAGCTTCGCCCGGCGTGTCACTATCAATGGCGGGGTTTGGGCCCGCCAGCAGTAAACGACCCGCCTCATCAAGTGCTTTTAATCGAGCAATATGTTCAGTGCGAGCTTGTGCCCTAAGGGGAAGGCTGTTTTTTACATCGTAAGCAAAGATAGAATATAGCATCTTATTTAAACTCTCATTTTGTCGTGTCATTTTTATCGGTTGAATGTTCGGTGTCGTTTGTATTGGGCGCGGGTTCTACATCTTGCATGTGGCGATTGATGTAGACGCCTTGCAAAATAATAAACACAATGGTCATGGCCATTAAGCCAAATAGTTTAAAATTAACCCACGTATCGGTGTCGTAATTAAAGGCCACATAGATATTAGCGACACCTGAAAGTATAAAAAACCCAATCCATAACCAGCTTAAGCGATTCCAAACTAGCTCAGGTAAGCCAATCATACCATCCATCATGCGTTGAATAATGGGCTTTTGACCAATGTAATGACTGCCTAAGAAGACGACAGCAAACCCCCAGTTAACAATAGTGGGTTTCCATTTAATAAAGTTTTCGTCTTGCAGTATTAAGGTAAGTCCACCAAGTAACACCACTAAAACCAGTGTAATAACATGTATTTTTTCCACTCGTTTATGTTTTATATAAACGTAAAGCACCTGTACAATGGTCGCAGCAATAATAACCGCGGTGGCTGTGTAAATATCGTACATCTTATACGCGATAAAAAATAGCACGACGGGAAACATGTCAAATAATAACTTCATTCAGAACCTTTTTGGGTTTTTTGGGGGATTGTGCGTAAGATTTTATATGGGTTTCCCCTTGATTAAAAGTAAATGGACTATAAATAGTATATGAAACTGGATTTTCACTGTCATACCACGGCATCGGATGGGGCATTATCACCGAAGCAGTTAATTGATTTAGCGGTAAAGCATGAGGTGAAATGCCTTGCCATTACCGACCACGATACCACCGCTGGTTATGAATCGGTCATTGAGTATGCGCAGCAGAATCAGGTGCAATTGATTTCGGGGGTTGAAATCAGCTGCGAATGGCGAGGCAGCACGATTCATATTGTTGGGTTGGATGTCGATGTAACTCATGTCGGTTTACAGCAAGGTTTGGCAGGGATTCGCGCCTCTCGCTGGGAAAGAGCAACCCAAATCATGAGCAAGCTGGAAGCGCGTCATGATTTTAATGTAGAGAATGTACGCTCTAAAATAGAGTGCATGGTGGGCGAAGGCGTGGTGGGGCGCGGCCATTTTGCACAACTGTTGATTGAAGAGCGTTTAGTAAAAGACGCTTCGCAAGCATTTGATCGTTACCTAAAAAAAGGTCGTGTGGGCTATGTGAAACATGATTGGCCACCTTTAGCGGAGGTAGTGCAGTGGATTATTCAAGCAGGGGGCGTGGCTGTTATCGCACACCCTAAAGTCTATAAAATGACCAGCCGTAAGTTGAATGCCTTGATTACTGACTTTAAGCAAGCGGGTGGACAAGCGATGGAAGTGGTTAACCAGCCTCGTCACTCTGCCGATATTACGGGCATGGCTGACCGAGCCTGTGCGCAGGGGCTGGCGGCCTCATTAGGGTCGGATTTTCATCGCCCCGAACATAGCTGGCGGGGGTTGGGTTGGTTAGCCCCTCTACCCAGTAAAGTCACCCCTGTTTGGACACTGTTTAAAACAGGAGTGATTTTTGAAACCGCTGAAACACCTTAAGATATGTACTTAAGAAGCAATTTAACGCGGTATAATTTAGGGTATTATATTTAAATTTGAGCTGGACAATTTAGTGAATAAAATTTTACCAAATCCTTGCGCTTATATTAGCGTACACCCCGACAATCCACAAAAAAGACTGCTGGAACAAGTGGTTGCCATATTAAATAAAGGGGGGGTTATTGCTTACCCAACGGAGTCTGGGTATG
This sequence comes from Thiomicrorhabdus sp., assembly GCA_015488565.1. Taxonomy (GTDB): domain Bacteria; phylum Pseudomonadota; class Gammaproteobacteria; order Thiomicrospirales; family Thiomicrospiraceae; genus Thiomicrorhabdus. The sequence goes on along the minus strand of WFNQ01000262.1, from coordinate 13,218 downwards.
CTTTGGGCTGTTTGTTAGACAGTAAAAAAGGGGTGGAAATTATTCGTTTTATTCGTCGATTGGACGATAAGCATGATTTTACGTTGATGTGCCGCGATTTAAGCAATTTATCGGAATACGCTAAAGTAGGTAACACGCAGTTTCGTTATTTAAAAAGTCATTTGCCTGGCCCGTATACCTTTATTTTGCCCGCCAGTCGTGAAGTACCTAAGAGGCTGCAGTCGCCTAAGCGTAAAAATATAGGGTTACGTGTCACACCTAATATTGTGACCAATGCGTTATTGGCCTTTTTTGATAAGCCGTTGATGACAGCCTCGCTTATTTTACCGGGAGAGGAGCACCCCATGACGGATGGCTGGTCGATTCAAGAAGAGTTAGGGCATCTTTTAGATGCCGTATTAGACGGAGGTTACAGTGGGTTTGAACCGACTACCGTGATTGATTTTACCGAAGACGAGCCAAAGTTGCTTCGTCAAGGACAAGGAGAGTTTGTAAACTGATGATGGGATTACCCGAGCTTACGTTAATACAAAAAATAGCAGTCTGGGCGTTGCCCGTTATTTTTGCCATTACCGTTCATGAATTTGCCCACGGTTGGGTGGCCTCTAAATTTGGCGATCAATCTGCCAGAATGTTAGGGCGTTTAACCTTGAACCCAATTAAACACATTGATCCGATTGGAACTATTTTAGTGCCAATCGTATTGCTGACCTTTACTGGCTTTGTCTTTGGTTGGGCAAAACCCGTTCCTGTAAACGCCAATAACTTTAAATCACCGCGTAGAGATATGGCGTGGGTCGCTATTGCTGGCCCCGTATCTAATTTTTTAATGGCCATTGCGTGGGCTGTGATACTTAAAATAGGGATGCTGTTGCAGGCGAGTAGTCCTGATATTGGGCTGTTTTTGATTTACAGTGGCGTGGCAGGGGTTAGCATTAACTTAATTTTAGGCATTCTAAACTTACTGCCTATTCCGCCATTAGACGGCAGTCACATTGCCTCAGCATTTTTATCAAAACGTTTGGCTTGGCAGTTTAACCGTATTGCACCCTATGGCTTTTTTATCTTAATTGGATTAATGCTCTTAGGCTGGCTTGCTCCCTTAATTATAGGGCCTTTTGAAATAATAAAAGGGCTCCTATTTAGCTTGGTAGGCGTTTAATCAAGTCGCTTTAAAAAGCGGCACAGAAATTTCTCCCCCCCCCTTATTGATAACCAAAGAGAACAGAATGACATCGTCTACAACGCCTAACCCCAACAGTGAAAAACTACAAAAAATTTTAGCCCGAGCCGGTTTTGGCTCCAGACGTTCGGTTGAACCGCTGATTGCAGAAGGGCATGTTAAGGTCAATGGACGTGTCGCAAAATTAGGTGATCGTGCGACAGAAGATGATCGCATCATGGTAAAAGATCGCTTAATTAAAGAGTCACGTCTTGAAAGGCAGCCCACTAAAGTCATTCTTTACAATAAACCCGAAGGGCGAATTTGTACTCGAAACGATGAAAAAGGGCGGGAGACTATTTTTGAGCAACTGCCTCGTATTATAAATGGGCGCTGGATTAGTATTGGGCGTTTGGATTTAAACACCAGCGGTTTGATGATTTTAACCAATAATGGTGAACTGGCCAATCGAATGATGCACCCCTCCTATGAGATGGAGCGTGAATATACGGTGCGTGTGTTTGGCGATGTGACCGAGGCCACGATTAAGCAAATGCTCAAAGGCGTGACGTTGGAAGATGGCGTGGCACGTTTTACTCGCATCCAAAAAATGAAACAAGCAGACGAAGGACAAAATAAATGGTTTAAAGTCACCCTTAAACAAGGAAAGTACCGTGAAGTACGCCGTATTTGGGAGTCTCAAGGGCATCCTGTCAGTCGTTTGCACCGCGTACGTTACGGCCTGTTTACCATTCCTAAAAACCTACGCAAAGGAAAAACCGAAGAGTTATCGTGGAAACAAGTGAATCAACTACTTAAATCGGTTGATTTATCTGAAGAAGCACGTCCTGATATGCGCAGTCAGCAAGGCCGAATTAAAACCACCGACCGACAAGCCAGAGCGATGAATAAACAGTTAAATCGTAAGCAAAAAACCATTCATGATTTAAGTGATGGTAAATCGCGCTTTAAAAGAGGACGTCGTTAAGCGTGAAGACCGTTTCTCAACCCTCCCCACCCATGACACGACAAGCCATTGAAGCGCTGCCCTCTTACTTGGCCGATCAAATTGCCGCGGGCGAGGTGGTCGAACGCCCCGCCTCGGTAGTGAAAGAGTTGCTGGAAAATGCACTGGATTCGGGGGCGACGTCGATTGATATCTGGATTGAAGAGGGGGGGGAGAAATCCATTGTCATCTCAGATAATGGCTCGGGGATTCCTAAGGATGAACTGCTTTTAGCGGTGAGCCGCCATGCCACAAGTAAAATTAAAACAGGAGCGGATTTGGCCGAAGTTGGCACGCTTGGATTTCGAGGCGAGGCATTGGCCAGTATCAGCTCGGTATCTCGATTTGAAATTGTGAGCCGACATGAATCGGACAAGGCCGCGTGGTTATTGCGTTCCGAAGGGGAAGGGGCGTGGAGTACGTTAAAACCTGCCTCAGGCAATGTTGGTACACGCATTAGTGTGACCGATCTATTTTTTAATACGCCCGCTCGAAAAAAATTCTTAAGAGCCGCTAAAACCGAATTTACCCATATTGACCAACTGGTTAAGCGAGTGATGTTAAGTCGTCCCGAAATTAGTTTTAAGCTGCTACATAATCAAAAAGTGGTGCGTCAAGTTCAAGCTGTGACCGATCAAAACAGTTTAATTAAGCGCTTATCACAATTGGTGGGAAAACCGTTTGTCGAGCAGTCCTTAGAGATTACCTGCGAGGCACAAGATATTCGCATCACAGGCTGGGTAGGACTGCCCACCTTTAATCGCAGTCAAACGGATATGCAGTATTTATTTGTAAATGGTCGTATTGTACGAGATCGCTTGTTGTCTTATGCGGTGAAACAGGCGTATACCGATGTGCTGTATCACGGTCGCCATCCCGCGTATTTATTATTTTTAGAGATTCCCAATGCGTTAGTGGATGTGAATGTACATCCCGCTAAGTATGAAGTGCGTTTTGCCAATGGCCGCTGGGTGTATGATTTTTTACGCCGTTCTATACGCGACTTTGTTGCCAAACCCGTGGCATCCGAATCGGGCAGTGGCGCATCGCTTAATCAGGCGATGGGACTTCCTTCCACGGGCAGCTTTTCAAGCGGTTCGCCTGCCTTCTTTTCAAAAGGTTTGTCGCAACAGGATGTGCAGACGGCGATGGCATTTCAACAGCCGAACGAATCGTCCAGTGTCAATCGTGAATTGCAAAGTATGATCGATCAGCGACGAAAAGAGGGTGTGGCTGAGCCAGTAACCGCCTACGACTCCGTGTTAACCGATTCAAGCAATACGCCCCGCTTGGGGTTTGCCAAAGCACAGTTACATGGGGTCTATATTTTGGCCGAAAATCAACACGGATTAGTCTTGGTTGATATGCACGCGGCACATGAACGCGTGGTGTATGAGCGATTTAAAAAACAGTGGGAGAGTGATCGCCTCATTAGTCAGCCGTTATTGGTGCCAATCGCGATGGCATTAGATGCCTCTCAAATTGCGGTGTGGCAATCAAATCAGGCCGGGTTTAATAAACTCGGGTTCGAAATTGAACCACTTGGACCAGAGCAGTTGAAAATTACCGCCGTGCCCGCTTTACTGGTAAAAAGTGATGTGGTCGGGTTAATCAATGACATGATTGCTGATTTATCTGTAGCAGGGCAAACGCAACAAGTTGAAGATTTAATTAATGAAATGCTTTCCACCATGGCGTGTCATGGTGCCGTACGTGCCAATCGGCAGTTAACGCTCGCCGAAATGAACGCGTTACTGCGTGAGATGGAAGTAACCGAACGTTCGGATCAGTGCAATCACGGTCGCCCGACGTGGGTACAGATTTCGATGGAACAGTTAGACAGCTTATTTATGCGTGGACAGTAATCGTGGAACTTATTCAAAAGCTTATTGAGCAAAAACAGTGTTTGGCCTTAATGGGGCCAACGGCTTCAGGCAAGAGTCAGTTATCGATGGATTTAGCCAAGGTACTGCCAATTGAAATCATCAGTGTGGATTCCGCTTTGATTTACAGGGAAATGGATATTGGCACGGCTAAACCCAGTCGCCAAGAGCAAGAAGCCGTGCCACACCATTTAATTAATACCCATGACCCACAAGAGAGCTATTCGGCGTCTGAGTTTGTTGAAGATGTGTCTCGGCTGGTTGAAGAGATATTTTCACGTGGCAAACTGCCTGTGTTAGTGGGCGGAACGATGATGTATTACAACGCCTTACAACAGGGAATGAATGAGCTACCTTCCGCAAATGAGGCCATTCGAGCAACGTTGCAAAAGATTTGGCAAGACAGCCCAGAAAAGCTGCATCAGCGTTTAGAAAAAATCGATCCTGAATCTGCGTTACGTATTCACCCCAATGATCCCCAGCGGCTTATTCGTGCTTTAGAGGTGTATGACATTTCGGGTAAAACGTTAACCGAATTACGCGCGGAACCCAAAGCCGGCTTAACGGCATTTAAGCTCATCAAAATAGGACTTATCCCTGAGGATCGCGCCAAACTCCACGCCCAAATTGGTAAGCGATTTGAGTCCATGCTCGAAGCGGGTTTTTTATCCGAAGTGAAATCTCTGTTTGAACAGGGTAATCTAACCGCTGATACCACCTCTATGCGCAGTGTAGGTTATCGCCAAGCTTGGCTGTTTTTAACAGGCGAATACGACTACGAAATGTTTGTATATAAAGGATTGGTCGCGACACGCCAACTGGCAAAACGCCAATTAACATGGTTAAGAAAAGAACCCGATTTAATTAAAATAGACCCCTATCAAACCACGCCAAAAGAGCGTCTTGGGCTATTGTTAGATTGTTTGAAAAAGGCGGTTTAAGTTACTTTATTTACTGTATCTCTGTAACAGTGGGTGGCGACTAAGATTTACAAGGGCGTGTTTTGTGGTTATATTAGCACGTGCTTTAATGTACCGCGCAATCCCAGAGGTTCCTTGCGCTTAATGGGTCTATTACGATAAGGTTATAATAAAACGATGACTAAAAAAAATATAAATACTGAGGAAACTCAGAGCGTCGAACACGGTTCTGCTGCATTTGTGGCTAAATATGCTGGTCGAGATATTCAAGCGGGTGTGATTACGGCGACGATGGCGATTCCATTGTCAATTGGTATTGCAATGATGTCTGATTACCCTATTCAGGTGGGATTAGCGACGGTTGCTTTTGCTTCTTTTATCGGTTTTTTATTTGCTTGGTTTCGTCCTGGTAACTTTATTGGTGCACCGGGGATTGCCGCTGGATTAGCCCCTATTTTAGCGATGGGTGTGGCAACATTTGGTATTGAAAATATGGCGTTTGTTATTTTTATGACGGCCACTTTTCAAGCCATTATTTGGAAGTATGATTGGCAACGCTATCTGTTAAAAGCGGTTCCTCCTTATTTGGTCGAGGGGTTGTTAGCTGGGATTGGTTTAAAAATCGCCTTGAAGTTTTTACCGTTTCTTTGGATGCTACCGGTAGGCATGGCGGTGGGTGAAGAGTTTTGGACGGACGCACGTATTCAAGTGATTGTTTTGTCTATTATTGGTGCAATTTTATTTCTTGGGTTGTTTAAGAAGTTTAAGGATACCAAGCCTGCATTACCGTATTTTGCTTTGATTGTATTTGGTATTGTGGCATCGCTTTTGATTGATGTCAGAATGCTGAAGGTAGAGGACGTTGAGTTTAATATTGGTTTACCTATTCCTGATTTTGATTCGGTTTATTTGTGGGTGTATGCTATCTTTTTTGCATTAATGCTGGCGGTAGTTGATGTGATTGAGCAGGTTATGAGTAATGCGGCGATTGAAAAAATTGATCCATTAAAACGCCCTTGTAATTCGAACAATTCGTTACTGTCTATTTGGGTCTCTAATATGGGAGCCAGCTTTTTTGGCGGAATGACCAATTTAGATGGACTAGCCAAGTCTTCAACCAACCGTTTAGCCGGAGCTTATACTAAGTTATCGGTGTTGGTGATTGGTTTGTTAATCGCTTTCTTTGTCTTTAATGTTCAGTATTTAGATAATTTACCGTACTTTGCATTAGCTATTATTATGACGTTTGTGGGGATTAAAATGGTGTTGGGTCTGTTGCATGTGGCAACTCATGGTCCTTATGCCGTATTGCTTGCAACGGTTTGTGGTTTATTGGTTTTTCAGGTCGGTATTTTTGAAGGGTTAATTATTACGTTAGTCATCCATGCGGTTATTAGTTATGTTATCTTTTCAAAAGTGGACAGTATGCCTGCAGGCACGATTGTTCGAAAATATTTCCGCAAGTTTAAAGAAGATGAGCAAGAAATTAACTGAGTTATTTTTTAAAAAAATATAATAATAGGAATGACCATGGAAGAGAAAAAGAGTGCTAGAGCATTACCGATTCAGGATCCTTATTTAAATGCTTTACGCAAAGAGCGCATTAATGTCTCGGTTTACCTGGTGAATGGGGTTAAATTGCAAGGAAAAGTAGATTCGTTTGATCAGTTTGTGGTGTTGTTAAGAAGCACGGTGACGCAGATGGTGTATAAACACGCTATTTCAACCATTGTGCCTGCACGTGATCCTAAACTTTATGAAGAATCGTTTGATTCAAAAGAATCCATTGAGTGATTTAACCCTTTTTTTAAAAAAGACCTCCCCCTCTTTTTCACGGAACGATTGAGTGTGAAAATCTGGGGGATTTTTTTTGTCAAAAAAATAAAAATAAGAGATGTAATGCTATATGGAATTATTTGACCGTCTTGAACGGCGTGAGCTTGAAAAAGCCGTGTTGGTTCATGTCGATTTTTATCATGAATCAGATCGTGAAGATTTGGATGAGTTTTATGAGCTGGTTGATTCCGCAGGTGCGGAGGTTTGCACTTTACTCGGTACTAAGCGTCAAAGACCCGATTCTAAATATTTTGTAGGCAAAGGTAAGGCAGAGGAAATCCAGCAAGCGGTTGAGTTGCATGAAGCCGATGTAGTAATTGTGAACCATGCATTAACACCAGCTCAAGAGCGTAATTTATCTGAACTCGTGCAATGTCAGGTATTGGATCGAGTCGGATTGATTTTAGATATTTTTGCCCAAAGAGCGCGCTCTCATGAGGGGAAATTACAGGTTGAATTGGCGCTGCTTAAGCGCATGTCAACTCGCTTAGTAAAGGGGTGGACACATCTGGATCGCCAAGGTGGGATAGGGGCACGCGGCCCAGGAGAAACTCAACTTGAGTCGGATCGACGCTTGGTTCAAGGGCGCATTAAGTCGCTTGAAAGAAAAATTGAAAAAGTCCGTAAACAACGTGGTTTGGGGCAAGAGGCACGTAAGCGTACGGAAATTCCAGTAATAACCATTATTGGTTATACCAATGCGGGAAAATCCACTCTATTTAATCAAATGACTTCGGCAGGTGTGTATGCGGAAGATCGCTTGTTTGCAACCTTAGATTCAACTTTGCGTCGAGTACACCTTCCCGGAGCAGGGCGCGTTATTTTTGCCGATACGGTTGGCTTTATTCGGCACATTCCTCATGACTTAGTTTCCGCATTTCGCTCTACACTGGAAGAGACGCGTGAGGCAGACCTGTTGGTTCATCTAGTGGATGCATCAGATCCGCATCGAGACGAAAAAATTGCCGACGTACATGAGGTGATTCAAGAGGTGGGTGCAGAATCGGTACCACAACTAATGGTGTTTAATAAAATTGATCGGTTAGAGCCTAGTGTTGAGGCGAAAGTGGACTGTAATGATGAGGGCGTCTCGCAGCGTGTTTGGGTGTCGGCTAAAAGCGGCGATGGTATGGACTTATTATTAGAGGCTGTTGCTTCCTTTTTTAAGGGGGCATTTTTAACTGTGTCGTTAACACTTAAAGTCGATGCGGGTAAAAAGCGTGCTGAGTTATACTCTTTAGGGTCGATTTTAGAGGAAGGATTTGATGACGAAGGCAATAGTTTATTTAAAATGTCCTTAACCATTCAAGAGTGGAATGTCGTTAAAAACTGGCCTGAATTGATTCAGGCAAATGTTTTGGGTTGAATAAATATTTGTTATAAATTATTTTAATAGGTGACTTTTAGCGATAATCTCACTAGAATATGAGGAATCGTGTCTGTAAAAATGCAGATCACTAGATTGATGCGGTTTTTAGATTTTCTAAAAACGATTGCACGAAACATGGAGATGTTTGAATGGCTTGGAATGAACCCGGTAAGTCTGGGCAGGATCCTTGGGGAAACTCAGGAAAAAACAATAATGGTGGTGGCGATCAAAAGCCCCCTAGAAACCCAAAAAATGATGATATTGATGAGTTACTGAAAAAGGCTCAGAAGATTTTTGGGGGCGCAAGCGATAAGTTTGGCAAAAAAGGTGGCGGAGGCATCGGTGGTCGAGGTGGTTCAGTTATTTTGGGTGTCGTTGGAACCGTTTGGTTGCTCTCGGGTATCTATATTGTTGACCCTGCAGAGCGAGGTGTTGTCACTCAGTTTGGTTCGTTTGTTGAAGAGACAAAAGCCGGGCCGCACTGGCACATTCCTTACCCTATTGAAACCGTTCGTATTGTGAACGTCGATCAAATTCGTACCGCTGAAATTGGTTATCGTTCTGATACCACTCGTACTAAAACTGGAACTGTTCCAAATGAGTCTTTGATGTTGACCAAAGATGAAAATATTGTGGACTTAAAAATTGCTGTGCAATATCAAATACAAAGTGCCAATCAATATTTATTTGACGTATCAGATCCTGATATGACGTTACGTGCAGTTGTAGAGAGCACCTTGCGAGAAGTCGTTGGACAAAGCACGATGGACTTTGTTTTAACAGAAGGGCGTGATGAAGTTGTTTCTCGTGTAAAAGAGTTAACACAAGACCGCTTAGATGAGTATAAAACGGGGTTAATTGTTACCAGTGTTAACTTGCAAGATGCTCAACCACCAGAGCAAGTACAATCGGCTTTTGCGGATGTGGTTAAGGCGCGAGAAGACAGAGAGCGTTTGATTAACGAAGCCGAAGCGTATTCAAATGATATTTTACCAAAATCTCGTGGTAAAGCAGCGCGAGAGCTAGAAGAAGCCAGTGCTTATCATGATCGAGTGATTGCTCAGGCGGTCGGTGAGGCAGCCCGTTTTACCAGTATTGTTACCGAGTATCAAAAAGCACCAGAAGTCACGCGTAATCGTCTGTATATTGATGCGATGTCAACGGTATTAAGTAATACCAGTAAGGTGTTTGTTGGATCGGATAGCAGTAATAATTTATTGTATTTACCGTTAGATAAAATGGTCAATCAAGGTCAAGCAAGCATTCCGTTTGCACCACCGCAACAAGTTGCGCCTGTTAACACTGGGGCGGTAAATAATCATCAAAATACTTCAAGCAGTCAGAAAACCAATATTCGTGATTATTTGAAAAATAGGGAACTACGTTAATGAAACCGATACTTGGAATATTAGCGGCGGCTGTTTTATTTGTGGGCAGTAACTCCGTTTATGTGGTGAACCAATGGGAAACCGGAGTGGTTCTTCGTTTAGGGGAAATTGTAAAAGCAGATGTAGAGCCTGGCTTACACTTTAAAATGCCATTTATTAATAATGTACGTAAGTTTGATGCACGGTTACAAACGTTGGATGCAAATCCAGAGCGTTACTTGACGAGTGAAAAGAAAAACTTGGTCGTGGATTCGTTTGTAAAGTGGCGTATTTCAGATGTTGAGATGTTTTATACCACCATGAACGGGGATAACCGTCAAGCGGGTATGAAACTGGGACAGATTGTAAAAGATGGCTTACGAGCTGAATTTGGTAATCGTACCGTTAAAGAGGTGATTTCAGCAGAACGTGTTGATATCGCAAATAAAATTAAAGCCACAACGGCATTAGCGGCCAACTCATTTGGTATTGAAATTGAAGATATTCGTATTAAACGAATTGATTTAGCGAAAGACATTAGTCAATCGGTTTACCGTAGAATGGAAGCGGAACGTAATCGTGTTGCGAAAGACTTACGCTCAAAAGGGTCGGAAGCGGCTGAAAAAATCAGAGCCGATGCCGATCGTCAGCGCGTGGTTATCCTAGCGGATGCGTACAGTGAAGCAGAGGTTCTTCGTGGTAAGGGGGATGCGAAAGCGGCTGAGATTTATGCTAAGGCGTATAATTTGGATGCTGAGTTCTACTCTTTCTATCATAGTATCAATGCATACAAAGCCTCTTTTAAAGATAAATCCGATATTTTATTAGTTGATCCTAAGTCAGATTTCTTTAAATATTTTAATCAGTCATCTCAGTAAACGAAGCTGATTGTATCAAGGTGGGGGTCTCCTCGCCTTTTTTATGGCCGAATAAAGGTCTCAAAAAATGTTAGAAACAACTTTAATTGCAGCCATTGCTTTGGTCTTTATTATTGAAGGTATTTTACCTTTTGTCTTTCCAAATGCTTGGAAGCGAATGATGACCGCCGCAGTTCAGGCTTCAGAAAAAGAGTTACGCATCATGGGATTGGTATCCATTACCATTGGCATGTTGGTATTAATGTTTTTAAGTGAATGATTTTGTCTGTTTTTGTAATGAAAAACAGACAACTCCTCCAATTTAGTAATTAGAAAGAAGTGATTTAATGCAACAATCTACTTGGTTTACGCCAGATGGTTTAGAAGACCTTCTGCCCCCTCAAGCCCAAAAACTGGAATATTATCGCCGTAAGTTAATGGATGGCTTTAACCTGTCAGGATACGATTTGGTATTGCCACCACTTGCCGAGTTTACCGACTCGTTGTTGACTGGAACAGCACGTCATATGGCGGTCGATACGTGTCGTTTTACCGATCAAGAGAGCGGTAAAATGATGGGCGTTCGTGCAGACATGACACCACAAGTGGCTCGTATTGTCAGCAATCGTTTAAAAGCATCCGATCGTATTTCTCGTTTATGTTATGCCGGCGAAGTATTGAAAACACGCAACAATAAAGCGAAAGGATCTCGTAGTCCTATTCAGCTTGGTGCTGAAATGTTTGGTCATGCAGGGGTTGAAAGTGATATTGAAATCATTGAATTAATGCTTGAATCCATGCAGATGCTGAATTTAGAAAACAGTAAGGTTAGCTTGGGACACGTGGGTATTGTGGATGAGTTGATTTCACTGGCTGGTTTAAATGAAGGGCAAACGACTCAATTAATTGATATTTTTGAGCGCAAAGCGTTACCTGAGTATAAACAGTTTTTGGCTGAAACGACCCTGCCTGAACCGGTTTCGGGTGCGTTTACTGTTTTATTGACTTTGTGTGGTGATGCAACAGATGTGATTGCACAAGCAAAAACGTGTTTATCGCCTATCTCGCCTGTGTTAAACGATGCGGTTGAGCGTTTAGACACGGTCATCTCATTTTTAAGTGCTATGCACAGTAACGCCATTCATTTAGACTTAGCCGATATTCGTGGTTATCAATACCATACGGGCATTATTTTTGCCTGTTACAGTGCCGATGGGTTTTTGTTACCGATTTGTAAAGGTGGACGTTACGATAACATTGGTTCTGAATTTGGGTTAGCGTTACCTGCAACGGGCTTTAGTTTGGATTTACGTTTAGCACTCGACTTGCTTGAGTCAGCGCCTGTTTTGCAAGCGGGCGTGGTGTATGCACCCTCACAAGCCGATAAAGCACTGCAAGAAAAAATAGTGGCGTTGAAGGCATCTGGTATGAAAGTCATTAAAATGTATGATGCGAATACTTTGATGAAAGGCGACCAGTATTTATCGAATGACGGTGGTCAATGGTGCGTTGTTAGTGCATGATTTTGTCGAGTAAAGAATCATTCAAGAACGATTCTTCGAGTTATAAATAACCGAAGTCGCTGAGTCGTTACTTATTCAATTTAATTATAAAAGTGATTAAGAAGTAGTTTTATGTCAAAACGAAATATTGTAGTAGTGGGTACGCAATGGGGTGATGAAGGGAAAGGCAAAATTGTCGATCTTTTAACCGACAGAGTCTCAGCGGTAATTCGATTTCAAGGTGGGCACAATGCGGGTCATACCTTGGTTATTAATGGCCAAAAAACCGTTTTACACTTGATTCCATCTGGTATTTTAAGAGAAAAAGTGGAATGTTTTATTGGTAACGGTGTTGTTTTGGCTCCTGATGCTTTAGAGCGTGAAGTCACTCAGTTAGAAAAAACGGGACTAAAGGTTCAGCAACGTCTTAAAATCAGTGAAGCGTGTCCATTAATTTTGGACTATCACGTCGCATTGGATGTGGCACGAGAAGTGGCACGGGGTAATAAAGCCATTGGAACAACAGGGCGTGGTATTGGACCCGCCTATGAAGATAAAGTAGCTCGCCGAGGACTAAGAGCGGGCGATTTTAAAAACATGGCATTGCTTAAAGAAAAATTGCAGGAAACGCTGGTTTACCACAATTACATGCTTGAGAATTTTTATAAAGCAGAGCCTGTTTCATTTGATGTGTTGTGGGAAAAGTGTGAACGTTACAGTCAAATGATTCTGCCTATGTTGGCTGACATTCCAAACCTGATTGATACCTATAATCGTGAAGGTAAAAGTCTCATGTTTGAAGGGGCGCAAGGTACATTGTTGGATATTGACCAAGGGACTTACCCTTATGTGACTTCGTCTAACACTACTGCTGGTGGTGCGGCTTCAGGAGCTGGTATTGGTCCAACCGAGTTGGATTATGTCCTTGGAATTACTAAAGCGTACGCCACACGAGTGGGAGGAGGCCCTTTCCCAACAGAGTTGCTGTACGATTGTGATTTGGATAAAGGCGATCCTATTGGTAAAGAGTTAGGAACACGTGGTCACGAGTTTGGTGCCACCACCGGTCGTCAACGTCGTTGTGGTTGGTTTGATGCGGTTGCCTTACGCCGTTCGGCACAAATTAATGGGTTAACCGGTATGTGCCTAACTAAGTTAGATGTAATGGATGAGTTAAAAGAGATTAAAATTTGTGTCTCTTATGAGCAAAAGGGAAAAACCTTATTGCTTCCTCCTTCCAGTGCCGATGAGTATGAAACCTGTGTACCAAATTATGTGACCATGCCTGGCTGGCAAACATCTACGGTAGGCGTTGC
>WFNQ01000261.1 GCA_015488565.1 Thiomicrorhabdus sp. | reverse complement strand
GGGTGTTGAGTATGTGACGCATTGCCCATTAACAACGCTCTGCCCTTTGCCATTTGAGGCACATAGGTCTCTTTAAGTGGGTACACCACTCGTGGGCTGACGTTAGTAAACGCGCCCAATCGTTCGCCCATTTTAGAAGCAAACAGTGCAATAAAATCTGAATCATTCAAGTTCTTAACTCGCTCAATATCTTGCTCTGGGCACACCAACACCGCTTTATGCGCGTGTCCTTTCATCGGCAATAACGCCACTGGCCCCTCTTCGGTAAACCGTTCATAAGACCAATGATTCGGATGTTCTTCGGTTTCAATTTGCGCCAGCACTCCAAATGCTTGATAGGATTTTTCTTCTATCGGAAGTTGCAATATTTTTCGTACTTGCGAATTTGTGCCATCCGCCCCCACAATCAATTTTGCCTCAACATTCACGGGGACAATTTTCGATTCAACCGTTTGTTCGATTTGAACTTGAACCAAGCCGTCAACCTCCTGAAAGTCCACCACCTTTGCTGGGCACAATACTTGAATGTGAGACGATTGTTTTACGTGCTGCCATAATACGTTGCCTAAATCACGGGATTGCACACTGTACCCTAACGCTGGCACACCCACCTCTTCGGCGTGCAGAGTAGTAATGCCTAAATAACCTTTTTGTGAGACATGAACATGCAAGATATTGGTTACAAAAGGAGTTAAGTCTTGCCAGACACCTAAACGTTCCAAGGCCAACATCGAGCCATGAGAGAGCGCCAAAACGCGTCCATCAAATGAATTCGGTGCACTTTCAACGGGTAAAAAGGCTTCCGCCAGCACGACTTTTTGTCCTTGTTGTGCCAGCCCAAGCGCAAGTAATAGCCCAACCGGACCTCCGCCTGAAATAACAACATCCGTTATGATTGACTGCATTTTTATTTACTCTCTTGACTCATCCAAGTTTCAATTTCTGCCACCGTGCGTGGTAACCCTAACGTTAACACCTCTCTCCCCGTTGCCGTCACCAATATATCGTCTTCGATACGAATACCGATATTGTGCCATTTTTTATCCACATCATCGTGCTCTGCTGAAATATATAACCCCGGTTCAACCGTCACAACCATGCCCTTTTTAAGGGAGCGCCACTTCTGATTTTGTTTGTACTCGCCCACGTCGTGTACATCCATACCCAACCAGTGCCCAGTGCCATGCATAAAGAAACGTTTATAACACTCCTCTGAAATCAATGTCTCTAATTCGCCGTGCAAAATACCCAGCTCCAACAACCCTGCTGTTAATACGTTAACCGAGGCTTGGTGTACCGCATCATAAGCCACTTTAGGCTTAATGGCCTCAATGGCAGCCTGCTGCGCCGCTAATACTAGCGAATAGAGTTGCGCTTGCGCCTCACTAAATCGACCACTAGCAGGAAAGGTCGTCGTAATGTCGCCCGCATATCCTTGCCACTCTGCTCCCGAATCAACAAGAACCAACTCATTCGGTTGAATGGCTGAACGATTTTCAGTGTAGTGCAAAATACACGCATTTTCACCGCTTGCCACAATGGAATTAAAGGCCACTCGTGGCGAACCCGCTCGTAAATACTCGGATTCCAGCGCGGCTTGCACCTGAAACTCAAACTGGCTAGATTGAACGGCCTTCATTGCGGCTAAATGGCCTTGCACTGAAATGGCCGCCGCTTTGCGTAAAAACTGAATCTCAACCTCTGATTTAATGACTCGCATCTCATGCAAACAGGTATCCAAATCACAAATTTTCTTAGGCGCGTCAATACCCTGTCTTACTTTTTGTTTTAATTCATAAATCCAGCCATGGATCGACCCTAAAAAATCCTGTGATTGCGAGAACGAGACATAAACGGATTCGATATTCTCTAATAGAGGCAATATGGCATCATCCAACGCATCAATGGAATAGGCCGAGTTGATGGCTAAGTAGTCTGGCGCGTTATCCACGCCTAAGCGTCGTCCTTGCCAAGTCTCTTGCTCTAAATCTTTCGGCCGAACAAACAAACAGCTCTCTACGTTCTCTTTTTTTAATAACACCAAGACCGAATCGGGTTCCTCAAATCCGGTTAAATAAATAAAATCACTCTCGGCGCGAAAAGGAAACTCCACGTCTCGATTACGAATTTTCTCCTCTCCAGAAGGCACAATAACGGCACTATTGTCGGGTAAGAGTGCCATCAGCTTCTGACGGTTATCTTGGTAAAAATCAAGGTTAGTTAGCATAGTTTGGTCACTTAGTTTTTTAATGAAGCGTACTGGATTCGTCATCATACGAGTCGATCGGTGCATTCGCCATTGGAATAGGAGAGGCTTCTGCTGGATTGAGCGATTCATTAATCGTCATCACCCCGATTTTAACAAATTCAATCAGTTGCATTAAATCCGACTCTTCGGTTTCGATCAACTCAACCGATTGCCCTAGCTCTTCCGCCTCAATACTCGCAATATCGCTAAAATCATTAATCAGTTCACGTACCTCTGGCGCAATCTCATTTTCAGCGTCTTGCAAGCACCCAATTAACCCTAGTCCGTATAAGATACCTTCACACAGTTGCCCCACCATGTTGGCACGATATACCAACGATTCATCATCGTCTGGCAAACACAATTCCAGTTCAAAACCAGAACCATTTAAGCCTTTATTGGTCTCTAAATACAGTTCATGCAGTCCCTTTAAAAACGACTCCTTAATGGATTTAATCTTAGCTTCTTCAATTAATTTTTTAATCCAAACCGCTTCTTGCACATCATTGTCTCCACACAGCAAACCAATCAGCATGCCTTGAATAAAAGAGGGAGACTCTAAGTCAGGATGAGGTGCAATAATTTCTTTTATCTGGTCAAAATTCATAAAATATTCTCTTGTTAAAGCGTAATGTTTGGGGAATAATATCATATTAATCCCTCTCTTACCCCTTCGGAGCAATGCCGTGCTGACACTTACCCTAATGGATCACAACTTTGAAATACCCTGTGACGAGAGTGATCACGAACGCTTAATTGAAGCGGCGACCTTATTAGAAGATAAATTAGACCAACTCCCTGAACTCAAAGGAGAGGGCAAAGTGTTAATGGTTGCACTCAATCTCTGTTATGACTACTTACTGTTAAAAGAAGATACAGCCCAATATACCCAGCGCATTGAACAACAAATTGAAACCGTTATTCAACAGGTCGCGCAGTCAGACTAAATTTTAGTATAAAACTTTGCTATAATAGAGCCACGGCTCGTTGTTGCTGGGCATAAACCCCTTTCCGATAATTATTATATTGGGGTCAGATACTTGAAATGGTGTGCATCTCGTTCGTTTTTGACGAACCCGAGAAGCCTAAATTTCTTGAGGAGACTGCCACCTTGAACTGCTCGGTTCCAGGATTTTTGTTCAGTGACAACGCGTCTATTTTTCTCCCCCCCCCTCTCCTTCTAAATCAGCACAACTAACTTTAACGCTAACAATACCAAGCCATGACTATGACGGATCTTCTAAGTTCAGATTTACTACGAAAACAACTGCGCTTGCAACGTCAATCGCTTAGCGAAACACAACAACGACACCATGCTCAACGAGCACAGCAGCACCTGCACGATTTTTTAATCCATTTCCAGAATTCTACGGCACAAAAAACACTCAATATTGCTTTTTTTCTGGCACAAGATGGCGAAATGCCAACCTCTCAAACTATTGAAATGCTATGGCAATCCTCTTTATATACGCTATTTTTGCCGGTATTAAAGAGTTCACCTCATGATGGCCATATGGTATTTGCAGAATATGCGCCCAACAGCCCAATGAAACCCAATCAGTTTGGTATATTAGAGCCCCCGTTAAACCATGCCCCCCCTCTCACAGGAGAAGAGCTGGATATTGTTTTGACCCCGCTGGTTGGCTTTGACTCAAAAGGAAATCGCATGGGAATGGGGGGGGGATATTATGATCGAACCTTTCAATTTAAACAGCAATCTTCTAAAATATCCCCCCCCCTACTAATCGGCTGGGCGCACAGTTGTCAGCAAGTTGAACAATTGGCTACCAATCCCTGGGATATTCCCTTAAATGGGGTGATTACAGAAATGGGCTTTAGTGAGTTTTCCCCCCCCTAAAAAAGAAAAAGGCAAAAAATGGATATTTGGTCTCGTATTTTCACCTACTCAAGCGCGGCATTTGGTGCGATTTTATTACTAATCGTATTAATGGTGCTGTCGAATGCCGAAGATGGTATTTTAACCGTCGAAAGCCTACAACACATGGAAGGTTCTTTAACCTCTTTTTATCACTTTATTTTGCCGTTTGTCTATGCTTGGATGGCATTGGGTCTATTTATTTTTGGGCGTTTTTTAATGAGACTTTTTAAAAAATAGTCACGAATTTTATCCCCCCTCAATACGCCCTGCCACTTTTTCATATTTTTTAAGTAAAAACTGCATTCCTGCAATATCAAAGCTATCAACTCTCTCTAACAGTTGCGAGGCAAAATAGTCCAGTGACTCACTCTCATGTGCGCTGGCAATACTCGCCACCTTTTTGGCAAAGGACTTTATATCATCAATACTGTTGCTATTCACCGCTTCTTGATATAACTCTCCCAATTCATCCTGTAACACTTGGCGTAATGCATCTGAAAACAGGGTCTCATCCAATACCAATACATCCTTCTCGGCTTGCTTTAATTCTCCCCCCCCTTTTTCACGATACGTCAAAAATTGTGAGAGGGTTTTAATGAGGTCATTACGCAATATCGGTTTGCGTAAATAATCATCAAAATACGCTCTTCTTATTTTTTCAAACTCATCCTGCATCACCGAAGCGGTTAAGGCAATAATAGGCATTTTGGGGTTAAGTAATTTAATTGCTTTCGCCGCCTCATATCCGTTTAAAACAGGCATTCGAATGTCCATCAAAATTAAATCAATCGCATGTTTTTTATAGAGATCAATGGCTTCTTGTCCATTTTCAGCCTGAATAATCTCAAGCCCCGTTCCAATAAAGTTCTGACAAATTAACTCTCTATTATCCAAAATATCATCCACCACTAAAATAGTGGCTTTTTTAAACTCAATCGCTTTTGCGTTAAAGTCCAGTGATTCAATTAATTCTTGCTGTGAATGAATCGAAGCCACATCAATTTTTTCAAGTAATACGCTAAAAATAGATCCTTTACCTGATGTACTTTCTAAGCTCATCGTACCCTGCATCATCTCCACCAAACGCTTGGTAATCGAAAGCCCTAAACCTGTGCCACCAAATTTCCCCGAATCTTGACCCGACTGTTGTTCAAATGCATTAAAGATACGATCCTGTTGGTCTAAAGGAATCCCTATCCCAGTATCCTCTACTTTAATCAATAAGTTCATTTTACTCAGGTGATCAAATACGCCCAGTGATTTAACGGATAATTTAACCGAACCTGTTTCAGTAAATTTAACCGCATTACCTAATAAATTAAATAACACCTGCCTCAATCGAACAGGATCCAACAAAATCGCTTTAGGAATATCTGGATCAATTTCAATGTAAAAATCCAGTCCTTTTTTCTGGATATTCATGGCAAAAATATCCCCTACCTCTTTAAATAGGTCGTGAGGATTGGTGGCGATATTGTTCAGCGACATTTTGCCTGCTTCAATTTTAGACAGATCTAAAATATCATTTATCAGCATGAGTAAGGTATTACCTGCCGACTGAATGGTGCTTATAAACGACTTTAAACGAGGCTCTTGAACTTGCTCATTTAACAGTTCTGTAAAGCCCAAAATGGCGTTCATTGGTGTGCGGATTTCATGGCTCATATTGGCTAAAAACTCCGTTTTAGACTGATTTGCCGCTTCGGCTTTTGCCATCGCTTCTTCCAGTTGTTTTTCAGCCAAAATACGTTCCGTTAAGTCAACCGCAATGGTTAACAGAGCCGCTTGATTATGATATTTAATCGGAATCACCGATAACATCATCTCCCGTGCGCTTCCCTTAAAATCCTTCATGGTCACGACTTTTTGATCAACTCTTCCATCCGATGCCAAGCACTTTTTAATCTCATTTCGATCACTACTATATTGATAAAAGTCAGCAATATTTAAGCTTGATATTTGCTCTGGTACAACTTGATAATCATCAATTGCCTTACGGTTAGCATTTAAAATTTCCCCTTCCATATTCGTTACAATCACAATCAATGGAATACTATCAATCAATAATTTAATCTGCGCTTCATTTTGCTTTAAACTTTCCTCAAGTGCCTTTTGCTCCGTTTTATCACGCCATGAAACGTAAATGGCTGGTTTGCCTAAATAAGGAATGGCGGTATAAACCACATCCACCCAAACCGTCTGCCCATCAGAAGACTTCAATAGCCAATCAAAACGCTGCATTCCTTTATTAAAACAGCTCTGAGCCAATCGTTTACGCTTGTCTACAGACCGTTCACCATCTGGTTGGTACTCAGGTGAAAACAGCGTAATATCTTTCTCAAGCAACTCTTGTTTATCCCTTAAACCTAACATGGTTAATGCCGCTTGATTACACGCGACAAAGTGGTTTCGTTGATAAATAAGGTGTCCATCCGTTGCTTTTTCAAACAGGTGTTTAAACTTATCTTTCTCGGTTTCAAGTTGTTGCTCTATCGCTTTTCGTTGCGTAATCTCTTTCGCCAATTTTACATTCCAATAAACAATCACGCCAATGAAGAACAGCGCAACCAACACAATTTGAAAAATTAGCCAATAATCCGTCTTAGACGCAAAATTTAATTTGATCCAGGCATTTAAAATGTCTCCGCCTTTTTCCTCTTTAACTTGTTTCATGGCCCGGTTTAATAATTGATGCAAAATGGGCTTCTCTTTTACAACAAATAAGGTGACGTTCATCTCTAAAGTGGTTTTTCCAACCACCTTTAAGTTCTGAAAACCATGTTGTTTAATTAAATAGCTGGCCACGGGCAAAGAGAGTACCGCGGCATCCGTGTGATTTAAAGCAACACTCTCTAGTGCATCCAAAGGGCTTTGTACCCCTTTAAATCGATGTTCAGGGTATTTTTCAAGTAAGGCGTGGGTATAACCATAACCCTCAACAATAGCAAGTGAATGCTGATCAAGCTCAGAAAGAGAAGGTACAAAGTCCGCCTGATCATTCATAACAATCACGATAGGGGTGGTAATATACGGCTCAATAGGCTGATAATTCTGGGCTAAATACGCATCATCTATATCTCCTGAAATAACATCCACCTTTTTTTGATCCGCCAACGCCAAGGTTTCTTGCCAAGATAAAACGGGAACGGCCTCAAACGTCAGTGGCAATATTTTTTCTATATCGGTTAAAAAATCGGCAACAATCCCCGTGTAACGCCCCTCTTCGTTAAACGCTTCAAATGGCAACCAATCGGGATCCCCTGAAAATAACACACGGTTATGTGCGTGTAGCCACTCTTTTTCTAATACGCTTAGCTCCAATTTCTCTTCATTTTTAGGGGATATCGCCAGCCATTTGGATTCAATTTGAGCCTTTTCTTCTGCCGTAAGGGCGGCCAATCCTTTATTAATAATGGAGAGTAACTCAGGTTCATCCTTTCTAAGCATAAAGGTTAAATCTTGAACAACATGTCGTGTCGCTTTAAAAGGCATAATGCTATGGACACCCGTCTCTCTTAATACATAAGAAATCACGGGATACACACCATATAAGAGTTGCGCCTTATTTTGAATCACCGCTTCAACCGCTTCCTGTATCGAGTTGGTTTCAAGAATTGAAATCTTTGGGTAATAGGCTTTTATCACTTGAATTCCAGCAAACCCTTTAGGAATGGCAACAATTTTTCCATCCAAGTCTTTAAATTGAACGACCTCTAAATCATCCCGAACAAAAAAATAATTACTGGCATTAAAGTACGGGGTTGAAAATGCCGCAAAACGCTCCCTTTCTTGAGTTTTAACCGCCGCAGGCAATAAATCTACTTTTTTGGCTTCTATATTTTTTAAATTTATTGGCCAGTCATTCGCTGTAATCTTAAGCGTTAACCCAGTTTTTTGGGCCACCAATTTTAAAATATCAAGTGATAGCCCCACTGTTTTTTTGTCATCATTTATAAAATTAAACGGGGGCCAATCTAACTCAGAGGCTACCTCTACCGCACCATGTGATTGAATCCAAGCCTGCTCATCAGGAGTTAACACAACCGCTTGAGAGCTGTTTTCTTGAGACTGAAAATACCATTTTTCATTAATCTTTCGTAATTTACTCTCATCAATCGATGACAGTGCTTTTTGAATAATCGCATTCAGAATAGGCTGTTGCTTATCAATGGCAATGGAGGTTTGCGTTTCCAATTCACTTAATTTGGTCACAATTTTTAAGTTGGTTAAATATTTCTGCTTAATCGCATAACTCGAAACGGCCAAATTACCAATATAGGCATCCGCCTCTCCAAAAGAGACCGCTTCCAATGCCGCAGTATTAGAACGAGTTAAATATAATGGAATATCAGGGTAGTTGGCTTGTAACCACTCATGCAAATAAGACCCCTGATTAATTGCAATAGTTTTGCCCGTCAAATCCATCATGGATTGAACTCTATGATCGTCATTGGTGTTCAACACAATAACAATTGGCATCGTGGTATAGGGGGGGGAAAAATTTAAATAGGCTTCTCGAGCGGGGGTTTTTATGGCACAGACAAGGCCATCTAAACGACCCGCCTTCATATCGTCCATAATATTCGACCAAACACCGCTTTTAATTTGAATGTCTAGCCCTGTCGTTTGACGAATGTCTTCAATAATATCGGCTGAAATACCCGCATGTTGACCCTGTTTATTAACAAAGTCATAAGGTGGCCAAGCGTAATCTGAACCCAATGTAATACTGGGATTTTGTGTAATCCACGCCCGCTCTTCCGCCGTAAGAGTAAGAGAGTGGGCTTGAAAAGAAAAAAAGGCTGAAAGGAGAGTAAGAAGTACCTTAAAAGTGAGAGATGGCAATAAATTCATCAACATGCTCTTCAAAAATATCCACTAAGACAGGGTCAAACTGCGTATTTTTATGCTGAATAATGTATTCAACCGCTTCTTCTGTAGACCACGCTTCTTTATAAATGCGCTTATGGGTTAACGCATCAAACACATCGGCAATGGCGACAATTCGAGCATAAAGATGTATATTTTCTCTAGCTAGTCCTAATGGATAACCGGTTCCATTCCATTTTTCATGGTGCTGCATCGCAATAATTTCAGCCGCTTTAATGTACTTTCGGTTTGATATTTTAAGCACCTCATGCGCCAGCGTGGTATGCGTCTTCATGATATTAAACTCTTCTTCCGTCAACCGACCAGGCTTATGTAAGATTTCATGCGGAAGTGCAATTTTTCCAATATCATGCATCGGTGCCGCATAATAGATAATTTGAGCATCTTCTTCGGTAACGCTTGGATGATAGTGGGCTAACAATCGAGAGTATTCCGCGACGCGACGAATATGACGACCCGTTTCATCTGAATTTGCCTCCATCAACTCAATTAAGACCTGAATCATCTCCTTTTGATTGTCATCCAACTCCTGCATAAAGCGTTTTTCACGATACAACAAGCTGTTTTTTAAATTCAAATTATGCCGTTTTAATACTCGTTTTGCGGCATACAACTCCAAATGCGTTTTAACCCGAGCAATCAACTCTTCAGGATGAAAAGGTTTGGTAATATAATCCACCGCACCCACCTTAAAGCCCTCTTTAATTGAATCCACATCTACTTTTGCCGTTAAGAAAATGACCGGAATTTCTTTGGTATTCGCGTGCACTTTTAACTGCTGACAGACTTCATAGCCGCTCATTCCCGGCATCATAATATCCAATAAAATCAAGTCAAACTCGTTTTTTTCAATGAGATTAAGTGCCTGCTCACCGTTTAAAGCAAAAGAAAATTGATAATTCTTCTCCTTTAAAATGCTCATCGCCACTTGAATATTATCTGAGACATCATCCACAATTAATATATGGGAACCGTTCGACATACGCGAAAAACCTTTTATCTATTCATTAGAACCATAAAAACCAAACACCTACCTTAACACCCTATTAGACTCAGTAAAATACGTACAACAACATATTTAATAAAAGAAGCTTGAACTTATTTTAAGGTATCTGGTTTTAAGATATAAAATCAAACTATTAATTAGCAATTAGCAATTTTTAAGCCATAAAAAACAATTACTCGCATCTTTATGAATGTCTATTTCAGTTAAACGCTATAATTCTTTAAAATGATTAAAACAAGGCATCAACATGGCAATTCAGTGGTACCCCGGGCATATGCATAAAGCCCAAAAAGAAGTCAGAGAAATTTTTCATCAAATTGATGTCTTTATTGAGGTTCTGGATGCTCGAATTCCGTTTAGCAGTCAAAACCCAATGATTGAAGAAATTCGAGGTGACAAACCCACGATTAAGATTCTCAATAAAACGGATTTGGCCGATCCTGAAAGAACCGAGTTTTGGCAGACCTACCTAGAACAAGAAAAACAGGTAAAAACCTTAGCCTTTAATGCACAACAGTCGGACAAACGTGAACAGATCATTTCGATGATAAAAAAGCTGATGCCTGAAAAAGTTAAAACGATTAAAACCATCCACGTCCTAATCATTGGCATTCCCAACGTGGGGAAATCGACCTTAATTAATAATATTACAGGTCGTACCATTGCCAAAACGGGCAACGAACCTGCGGTTACCAAAAATCAACAGCGCATTAAACTCGAAGAAGGTATTACCTTAATTGATACCCCCGGTATGTTATGGCCAAATATCGAAAATGAGAACAGTGGTTACCGCTTGGCGATTACAGGCGGTATTAAAGAGACGGCATTTGAATTGCCTGATATTGCCTCTTACGCCGCAGAATACTTAATGAAAAACTACCCCATGGCGCTGAAAGAACGTTTTAACATGGATGATTTACCCAATACAGACATTGAGTTTTTAGAGGCCATTGGCCGGCAACGAGGCTGTTTACGTTCTGGTGGCATGGTTGATTTAGACAAAATATCGCGCATTTTTATCGTCGAATATCGCGACACCATACTGGGCAATTTAACCCTAGAAACGCCTGATATTATTGAACAAGAATTAAAACAGGTTGAAATACAGCGAGAACAAAAAAAGGAGAAGCTGGCCGCCAAAGAAGCGAATAAAAAGGCACGACGTGCACGGCATAAAAAGAATAAGCGTTAACCCCCCCCTTAGATATTCACTAAACATAGAAGGGGGGGGGAGAAATTTATCGTAAATTTAAAACATCTTGCATATCAAACAGGCCTTTGTCTTTATGCATTAACCAGTCACAAGCACGTGCCGCGCCTTTCGCAAAGGTCATTCGACTGGACGCTTTATGGGTAATTTCAACCCGCTCCCCTTCTGTGGCAAACAGAACGGTATGATCCCCGACAATATCTCCCGCACGTATCGTCGCAAAGCCAATGGTATTTGGGTCACGTGCGCCAGTAATACCTTCACGGCCATACACTGCACAATCTTTTAAGTCTCGACCTAAAGCGTCAGCAACCACTTCACCCATTCGTAATGCTGTACCCGAAGGTGCATCAATTTTATGACGGTGATGTCCTTCAATTACTTCAATGTCATAGTCGTTATTTAATACTTCTGCGGCTTGTTTTAATAACTTAAGGCATAAATTAACACCGACGCTATAATTTGCTGCAAATAAAATAGCAATGGATTCAGACGCTCGATCAATCGCCGCTAACCCTGCGGCATCAAATCCTGTGGTACCAATCACAATTTTTTTATGGTATTTTATACAAACATCTAAATTAGATATCGTTGCATCAGGCACGGTAAAATCAATCAATACATCAAAAGCATCGGCAACGGATTCCACCGAACCCACAACCGTCACACCCAAAGAGCCAACGCCAGCTAACTCACCCGCATCAACCCCGAGTAAACTGCTTTCAGGACGTTCAATTGCAGCGGTCACAACTAAGCCCTCAGTTTGATTAACCGCATCAATTAAGTTTCGGCCCATTCGACCAGAAGCCCCTGCAATCGCCACTCTCATCATATTCAATCCTTTTTGACTCTTACTTCCAAGGGCCATCATTTTTATCATTTTTTTTCGAATCATCCCCGGTAAAAAAAGATTTTACCGAGTCAAAAAAACCATGCTCTTTAGGACTATGCTGCTTATGGTGCTTACCTTTAAGACTTTCATCAAACTCTTGTAATAATTCTTTTTGACGTGCCGTGAGCTTCACAGGGGTTTCAATGTGCACCTCAACAATCATATCGCCTACACGAGATGAACGAACGGATTTTACGCCTTTTCCTGCCAGTTTAAAACGTTGCCCTGACTGTGTGCCTGCTGGGATTTTTAAGCTGGCTTTGCCTCCCAGAGTGGGAACATCCACTGTACCACCTAAGGCCGCCGTAGAAAAACTTATCGGTAAATCACAAAACAAGGTATTATCATCTCGTTCAAAAATAGCGTGTTTTTTAACATTCATTCGAACATATAAATCGCCGCGAGGTGCGCCTTTTTCACCCGCTTCCCCTTCCCCTTGAAGACGAATACGATCTCCCGTATCCACACCGGCAGGAATCTTAACCGACAACGTTTTATGACCATGAGTAAAACCTTCACCACGGCATTTTTTACACGGAGACTTAATAAGCTGCCCTGTTCCCTGACAATTTGGGCAAGCACGGTTAACGGCAAAAAAACCTTGTTGCATTCGTACTTGACCAGCACCATGACAAGTCGGACAGGTATCGACTGAACTACCGGGTTCTGCCCCCGACCCATCACAGCTTTCACAACTGTCTTTGGTTGGAATACGAATATCTACCGAGGTGCCTGCTACCGCATCTTCTAGCGAAATTTCTAATTCATACTGAAGGTCTGCGCCCGCTTGTGGCCCACGCTGCCCACCAAAACCTCCACCAAACATTTCACTAAAAATATCACCAAAGCCACCTTCAAAACCACCACTAAAACCACCGCCCGATTGACCATCTAACCCAGCATGACCAAACTGATCATAAGTCGCACGTTTTTGTGAATCAGACAACACTTCATACGCTTCGGATGCTTCTTTAAATTTATTTTCAGCGTCTTTATTATCTGGGTTACGGTCAGGATGAAACTTCATCGCCATTTTTCGATAGGCTTTTTTAATTTCACCCTCTGAAGCGGTTCTGGACACGGATAAAATTTCGTAATAGCAGGTTTTACTCATCGAACTCTCGTATTTTAACTAAGTTAAACCCAGATCCTTACATAGAAATACAAACCTATGTAAGGGCTTGGGTTAAAGGGAAAATATTTTTATTTGAAATAGACCTTTTAAGAAAATGCTAAACAAAGTTTATTTCAAATAAAAACGGGCAATTCAATATTGAATCGCCCGAATTATACTGATTTATAAATAATATAAACGTTTATTTTTTATTGTCGTTTACTTCTTCAAACTCCGCATCAACAATATCGTCATCCGCTTTGTTTGATTCACCTTGTGGTTTTGCATCACCGCCTGCCGCTTGTTGTGCTTGCGCTTTTTCAGCAATCGACTTGCTCGCTTCCGCTAGTTTTTCAACACTCGCTTCAATCGCTGCTTTATCATCACCTTTAATCGCCTCTTCCACCGCTGTAATAGCCGCTTCTACAGCTGTTTTTTCAGCATCATCTACCGCATCACCCGCGTCTTTAAGCATTTTTTGTGTGCCATGAACCATCGCATCCGCTTGGTTACGCACTTCAACCAGCTCTTTTAGCTTGGCATCTTCTGCCGCATGCGCTTCCGCATCTTTTACCATTGCTTCCACTTCTTCGTCCGATAGACCCGAAGAGGCTTGAATAGTAATGTGCTGCTCTTTACCAGACGCTTTGTCTTTCGCTGATACATTTAAGATACCATTCGCATCAATATCAAATGTCACTTCAATTTGAGGAGTACCACGTGGTGCAGGTGGGATTTCATCTAAATTAAACTGCCCAAGAGATTTGTTACCAGAGGCAATTTCACGCTCCCCTTGTACCACATGAATCGTTACCGCCGACTGATTATCTTCAGCCGTTGAGAACACTTGCGATTTACGTGTTGGAATCGTGGTGTTTTTCTCAATTAACTTGGTCATCACACCACCCATCGTCTCAATACCTAGAGATAATGGCGTCACATCTAATAACAATACATCGTTCACATCACCAGATAAAACACCCCCTTGAATCGCTGCACCCATTGCAACCGCTTCATCTGGGTTCACATCTTTACGAGGCTCTTTACCAAAGAACTCTTTAACCGCTGCTTGAACCATTGGGACACGTGTTGAACCACCGACCAAGATAACATCGTCAATTTCAGAGGCAGAAAGTCCCGCATCTTTTAATGCCATTTTACAAGGCTCAATCGTACGCTTTACTAAGTCCTCAATTAATGATTCAAACTTAGCACGTGTAATTTTCATGTTTAAATGTTTTGGACCGGTTGCATCCGCTGTAACGTAAGGCAAATTAATATCTGTTTGCTCACGTGAAGACAGTTCAATTTTTGCTTTTTCAGCCGCTTCACGAACACGTTGCAGAGCCAACTTATCCAATTTAAGGTCAACATTTTGATCTTTCTTAAACTCTTCTGCGATGTACTCAACGATGGCGTTATCAAAATCTTCCCCACCTAAAAAGGTATCACCATTGGTTGACAACACTTCAACTTGTTTTTCACCATCAAGATCCGCGACTTCAATGATGGATACATCAAATGTTCCGCCCCCTAAATCGTAAACAGCAATGGTGCTATCTTTGGTTACTTTGTCCATACCGTAAGCCAGTGCCGCCGCGGTTGGCTCATTGATAATGCGCTTCACTTCTAAGCCTGCAATTTTACCCGCATCCTTGGTGGCTTGACGTTGCGCATCATTAAAGTAAGCCGGAACCGTTACCACGGCTTCCGTCACTTCATGACCTAAATAGTCTTCAGCCGTTTTTTTCATTTTCATCAATGTTTTAGCAGACACTTCTTGTGGTGATAATTTTTCACCATTCACTTCCACCCATGCATCGCCGTTATCGGCCGCAACAATGGCGTAAGGCACCATGTCTTTGTCTTTTTGAACCACTTTATCGTCAGCTCTACGACCAATTAAACGCTTAATAGCAAACAAGGTGTTCTCAGGGTTGGTAACCGCTTGACGTTTTGCAGAATCACCCACTAACACTTCACCATCTTGCGTATAAGCAACAATTGAAGGGGTGGTGCGTACGCCCTCTGCATTTGGAATAACCTTAACCTCTTTGCCTTCCATTACCGCAACACACGAGTTGGTTGTTCCTAAATCAATACCAATAATTTTAGCCATTTCTATTTTCTCCAAAGTTTTACTTTCTTAATCTTGTAAGTTATATAGGGTTGT
>WFNQ01000260.1 GCA_015488565.1 Thiomicrorhabdus sp. | reverse complement strand
TTATTAATCGCTTTCATTCAATCTCTCCTTCAAGTACTAAAAGTATCTATCATAACACCAAAAACGCCACTAAATTATCACTAACTTCTATCCAACACATTGGAGTTTTTATGCTCATACACATCAAAAATTGTAATTGCCATCGCCGCAATCACAGGACCAAAAAACAGACCGATCACCCCAAAGTGAATCAAGCCTGCAAAGGTGGATAATACCGTTAATAGCGTATGATTCGCTACCATCAATCCCTCGCCCGCTTGCCCTAAGGTTTTCGTTAATTTAGTAATCATAATGGGGCGTACAATGTTATCAATCACAAAGCCAGTAATCACCACGCCCCAAAACACCAATACCAACGCGGCCACAATTTCACCTTGTGCCACGGCATACAGTGCCACCGGAATCCACACCAACGCCGCCCCCACAATAGGAATAAACGACGTCACCGCAATCGCCATTCCAATAAACAACCCCGGCAGCCCTAATGCCCATGCCACGAGAGCAAAAGAGACCCCTTGCAATACGGCTATGCCCACCACACTTAAGGTCAGCACACTCGATAAGCTGGCAAAACGTTGCATAATCATGCGATCATAACGGTTATCTAAGGGGGATAAAATCGCAATATGCTTGGCAATCGCATGACCATCTCGGTAAAAAAAGAACAGGGCAAAAACGGACAGCGCAATAAAGGCAAGAAAAGAGGAGGTGGTTCCGACCACGCCTTCTAATAAAAAGACGGTGGTTTTTTGAATAAATGCGATGATTTTTTCTGAATTGGCTTTAATTTGTTCTAACGCACTGTTTTGTGCCGCCTCACTCAGTGGCAAATACCCCAATAAGGCCTGATTTAACTGCGCCAAACTTTCCGAGTCTTGCGACCCAATCCACTGCTGAGCATCACCATACAACTGCCCTACCTGTAAGCTCATTTCAACCAATAAGTAGGCCACGGGTGCAATCACTCCCACAAACACCAACGTACTCATCGCAGATGCCGCCAGCGTTTTAGAGCCATTACAATGGGGGAGCAACCCTTCATATAAACGATAACTGGCCGTGGCTAAAATCATCGCAAAAAATAGCGATTCTAAAAAAGGCGAAAATAGCCAAATTAAACCGATCAATGCCAACAACAATAAAATGATTAAAAAACCTTCCTCATAAGGGCGATTGTCACGCATAATAAAACCTCTAATCAAAAAACGTTCAAAAGTAGAGTGTATCTTAATATGAATACCAATATTGAAGAAGTCATTATCCGTCCAGAAGGGTCTCTTCAGATTTTATCCCATCAAGAAGCCACACAGCTCTGCGACTGTTCAGATGAAGGGCTAAATGACTTATTGGTGCAATGTGCCTTAGCAGTCTTAAATACGGGCTCTAAAGAGGACAGTAACGATGGCTTACGCGCCAAATTTCCAGACTTTGACATCAAAGTCACCGTGAAAGGTCGTGGCGTACAAGTTACCCTTAAAAAACCGCCACCAAGCGCTTTTGTTGATAACCAACTGATTGTGGGTTTAAAAGAGCACGTCTTTGCCGTCATTAGAGACCTGGTCTACACTCGAAATGATATTTTAGAAAACCCACAATTTGACTTAAGCACCTCCGCTGGTATCACCAACGCTGTGTTTCATATTGCACGAAATGCACAATTAATGCTTCCCAATGCCGATCCAAATATTATCGTGTGCTGGGGTGGCCACTCCATTTCCGAAATCGAATACAAATACACCAAAAAACTGGGCTATGAATTGGGCTTACGTAATTTAGATATTTGTACAGGCTGTGGCCCCGGTGCGATGAAGGGGCCAATGAAAGGCGCGGTATTAGGGCATGGCAAACAGCGTAATCACAACGCACGTTACATTGGCCTCACCGAACCTGAAATCATTGCCGCCGAAGCACCCAATGCGATCGTTAACGAACTGTGTATTTATCCCGACATTGAAAAACGTTTAGAAGCCTTTGTACGATTAGGGCATGGCATTATTATTTTTCAAGGTGGCCCCGGCACCATGGAGGAGTTACTGTATTTGCTCAGCATAAAGCTGCATCCAGACAATAAAGACCTCCCTCTCCCCGTGATCCTAACGGGCAATGAACAGAGTCAATCCTATTTTGAATCGGTCATCAATTTTATTCACATCACCCTTGGTAGCGAAGCCACACAACATCTCGAAGTGATGATTAACCGCCCACGAGATGTGGCCACTCGAATGACCGAATTTATGGCTCTGATTCGCCAAAATCGCAAAGACAGTAGTGATGCCTACTATTACAACTGGAATTTAAAACTGACCATGGATCTACAAACGCCCTTTATCCCTACCCATGACACCATGTCAAAACTCAACCTACACAAAAACCAACCCATTCATGAGCTTGCCAGTCAATTGCGTAAAGCCTTCTCTGGGATTGTTGCAGGCAACGTAAAACAAGACGGCGTAAGAGAGATTGAAAAATACGGCCCCTTTGAACTCCATGGTGACCCTGCCATTATGGTCGCAATGGACGACCTGTTACAAAGCTTTGTTGAACAAAAACGCATGAAAATTGATGCCAGCACGTATAATCCCTGCTATAAAATTAACCGAACTTAAATTCGCTTGGAAAACACATGACTTTTGAAGATTTTGACCTCGATAACATCCTATTAGAAGCCATTAAGAAGCAGGGCTACAACACCCCAACCCCCATCCAAGAAGCCGCCATTCCTATTATGCTTGAACGCAAAGACATTCTGGCTGGTGCGGCCACGGGAACGGGAAAAACAGCCGCCTTTGTGCTGCCTGTTTTACAATATCTCTTGGATGAACCCAAGCGTAGCTCAAGACACCCTAGAGTGCTTATTTTATCCCCCACTCGTGAGTTGGCCTTTCAAATTCACAAAGTGGTGAATCAACTCGGCTCTTACGGTACCTTTCCCTCCGTGATTATTACGGGCGGATTTAAACAGAGCCAACAAGCCGATACACTCACCAGAGCATGTGATATTTTAGTGGCCACACCTGGCCGGCTCGCCAAGTTAATGGAAGAGGAGTTTGTTGACCTCTCTCATATCGAAATCGTGATTATCGACGAAGCCGATCGTATGCTCGACATGGGACAAGGCCCAACCGTTCGTGCCCTACTCGAATCCATTCCAACCGACTTTCAAGCGGGTCTCTTTTCTGCCACGCTTTCTGGTAAAGGCATTGAACGTTTTGCCGAAGAGATTTTAGAAGAACCCGACATCATTCAGGTGGATGCACCCAACCAAAAATCCGCACAAATCCAACAGTCGGTTTATCTCGCTAACGACAAAGCACATAAACAAGCTCTACTTGCCAACTTAGTACAAGACGAAGCCTGCCAGAGTGCCATTGTGTTCTGCAATAAAAAAGACAAAGCGATCGAAGTCAGCGAATGGTTACAATCGCAAAATATCTCGGCACAAGTGTTACATGGCGACTTTATCCAAGCCGTTCGACTTGAAAAGCTCAAAAAGTTTAAAAATCAAAAAATCAAAGTCATGGTTGCTACCGATGTGGCGGCACGAGGCTTAGACATGTTGCACATCACTCATGTCATCAACTACGACATCCCTTACCGTGGTGACATTTACATTCATCGTATTGGCCGAACAGGACGCGCCCAACAAGTTGGTATCGCCATTAATCTGGTGGAACATCATGATCTTAAAAATATAGAACGTATTGAATACCACCTAGAGCAATCCCTTCCTGTCGAAAAAATTGCAGGACTCGAACCCAACTTTACGCTCAAGGACGCGCTTAAGAATGTAAAAAAGAAGAAAAAAACCAAGAAAAAGAGTAAAAAACCCAAAAAAGTGAAAACAAGAAAGCACACAAAAAAATCATAATTAAAACTCCCCCACTATATAGAAAACAAGGGGGGGGGGCAGGGCCAACGCATTAAAAATAACTTGCTAAATCAGCAGGTTATGAGATGTTCCTTTATTTGAAACAAGGAATCCTCGTGAATAACAGCATTAAAACCCAATTTTCAATCATTAAAGACCCACGGCTTGAAAGAAAAAGGCTTCATTCATT
>WFNQ01000259.1 GCA_015488565.1 Thiomicrorhabdus sp. | reverse complement strand
GTGGTGTTATCGCCATCATTGACCACGGCAACCAATACAGCCGCCTAATCAATAATGGTCTAAGTGAAGCCAGTATCGACCACTTTAATCAAAATAATGTTGATTTAACGGCATCACTGCTGGCACTGCTTCCTTATATTTTACACAGCGATACAAGCCTCCAAAAAAGTGGATTTATTATTGGATTTGGTGGCGGTATATCCGCCTATGCACTGACAAAAACCCCTATTCAATCTATTAAAGTGGTCGAATTAGAGCCTGTGGTTATTGAAGCGATGAAAAGTATTTATCCTGAAGGAAAAATACCCGCTCTATCTGATAAACGAGTGACATTAGAGGTTCAAGATGCACGCCATGTCCTGTTAGCACAACAAGAACGCTACGATATGATTATTTCTCAGCCCTCGCATCCATGGCTAAGCGGTGCCTCAAATTTATTTACTGAAGCGTTTTTTGATATTGCGAAAAATAGGCTAAAAGAGGATGGGATTTATTCACAGTGGGTTAATCTATTTAAAATGGATGCCACGACGCTTAAAGGGATTATTAAAGCCTTTAACAATACATTCCCTTACACCTCCAGTTTTGTCATTCGACGCAATGAAGACCTGATTTTAATCGGCTCCAAACAGCCGATTCAACCCACATATAACATGGTGGCTTCCCGGCTCAGTGAAGCCAAAATACAAGAGCTATTAAGCCAACACAACATTACCAAACCAGAAGAACTTGCGCCCTATCAAGGGCTTAATCGATACCAAATGGTAAATATGACTCAAGACGCTGAAAGCAGTACACAAATAAATATTATGACTGAAATACGCCTTTCCAGGCTTGGCTGGCAAGCCCCAACAGGAAAACAAAACCCGTTTAATTTACTTTCAACATGGTACAACACGCCATCGCAGTAATAACATAAGAACCACCTAAGTAATCGAAACCACCATGATTAAAAAACTCTATAGGTCGATTTATTCGATATTTTAAGAGTACCAACTTTCTGTTTTTAAATTTGACACCCTAGGAGCCTGTCGGGTTTAGGATGAATCTACTGCGAAAAAGCCATTTCGGCCCATTTTCCCGATCAATTTCGTTAAATACACTCAATATTCGTCTCAAATGATCGAAAAATGGCTTTCTCTCGTGACGATCACCTAAGTCCGACAGACTCCTAGAAAACTCCTTTATGCTCTCATGCCGCACCAGCGATTAAAATATCATATAGACCTATTGGTGATCCTTTTTTTTCAATTTTTGCTCTTATCTATGCTGATAAAAAAGCTTTATTTTGCCCAAAATAAATTAGGTTAACTAAAGAACTATTTCCTCTAATTGAGCTTGTCTTTTTTAGGTAAACTTGATTTAGCGATTCCAAATTCCAGTTCACCAATGACAACCACTGGAATTATCATTGCTTACGGAAAGGCACTAAAGTGGTGAACCACAAGCAGATCCCATCCAGCCACCCATCATACAGCCACCACCACAGTCTGCCGCACTCCAATTGCCACTTGTTTGCCAATTTATTCCACCCGAATTACCTCCTAAATAAGCGTTTTGATAATAAGGAGGCGCATTACAAGGCTCAACACCACCACAGGGAGATTCCGGATCATTGGTAATATCCACCAATAACGCTTTATTACGCCAACCGTGCGGCACAGCAACATGGCACCATGTACAACGTAAATTTGAGCCTACTCGGCCTGAATGCAGAGCATGTAAATTAGTTGACCCACTAGTAAAACCTGTTGAGGTTACATCATTGTTACTGTTAGCATATTCACTTCTTTTATGGCACCTAAAGCATAATTGACTCGCAAGCGCTTCATCAGAAAATGTTGGACCAGCACTGTCGGTCTCCCAATTTCCTTTTAAAATAAAGGAGTTCTCTGAACCATGAGGCCCCCATGCACCATCAGGTGCAGGCTCTACATTATGAGTCGCTGGATCTCCTATCACAAAAGGCGATGAACTGCCGTGGCAATCAGAACAATACATGGTTTGTACGCCAATTCGAGCGACCCCATCATCTTGCCAAGGAGGGTTAAAGATATTTCTTAGTAAGGGATCAAAAGTTGATACTATACGACGCACATCTAACGTTCGTCCTGTCGGCTCCATCACGGGATGCCAAGAACGGTGATTTGCGGCCGAACCTTGTGTACCAAATGTCGCTTCGCCTGTATCATTAAACGGTGCTTGAAACTCCATCGCCTGATTGGTGTATTGGCTTACATTATTCTCTGTAGGGACTGAGGGGCCACTCGTTGGTGGTGAATTACCATAAGCATAGTTAGAGTGACACTTCAGACAAATTTGATACTCTCGGGTCACGTAGGGACTGG
>WFNQ01000258.1 GCA_015488565.1 Thiomicrorhabdus sp. | reverse complement strand
CCACCGCCACCAATAATTAATACGTTCATATTTTCATTCTCTTTTGTATGGGCATAAATTATAACTAACGAGTCTTATATGGCTTCTGAAGCAGGTCAAATCAAGGAAAAAAATGTGAGTTTACAATGAGTAAATGTCCATTTTTTAACACAGAGTTGAGCTGCTTCAGAAGCCATATAAGCCGTTAGTGTTTAAAGTGTCTCATTCCGGTAAACACCATGGCAATGCCGTGTTCATTGGCGGCATCAATCACTTCTTGGTCGCGCATAGAGCCACCGGGATGAATCACTGCTTTAATGCCCGCCGCGGCAGCAGCGTCAATGCCATCACGGAAGGGGAAGAAGGCGTCAGAGGCCATGACTGAACCAGGCACTTCCAGCCCTTCATCGGCGGCTTTAATGCCGGCAATTTTAGCCGAATACACACGACTCATTTGGCCTGCGCCTACCCCAATGGTCATGCCGTCTTTCACGTAGACAATGGCATTGGATTTAACGTATTTGGCGACTTTCCAAGCAAATAGTAAGTCAGTCATCTGTTCTGCGGTAGGGGCGACCTGAGTGACCACTTTTAAGTCGTCTTGAGTAACGGAACCTAAATCACGGTCTTGCAGTAATAGGCCACCGGTGACTTTTTTGTAGTCGTAAGCGGGCAACTGTGCGGTTAATTCACCACAGACTAAGAGGCGTAAATTTTTCTTGGCTTCAATAATGGCTTTGGCTTCGTCTGACACGGTTGGCGCAATAATGACCTCCACAAATTGACGATCCACAATGGCTTGTGCGGTTTGTGCATCCAACTCGGTATTGAAGGCGATAATGCCTCCAAAGGCGGAGGTAGGATCGGTTTTGAATGCGCGGTCATACGCTTCAAAAGGGGTAGTGCCAATGGCAACTCCACATGGGTTGGCGTGTTTGACGATTACACAGGCGGTTTCTTCAAAGGTTTTGACCAGTTCAAGTGCCGCATCAGTATCAGCAATGTTGTTAAACGAAAGCGCCTTGCCTTGCAGTTGCGTTGCGGTAGAGATAGAGGCTTCGTGCTGTGTGCGTTCAGTATAAAACGCCGCTTTTTGATGTGGGTTTTCGCCGTAACGCATACTCTGTTTTTTAACAAACTGCGTGCTGTAAGTACGGGGGAAGGTGTCGGCCGTGTCTTCGCTAAACATAGTGCCAAAATAGTTGGCAATGGCGCCATCGTAACGGGCGGTTTGTTCAAAGGTTTTAATGGCTAAATCAAAACGAGTGGCATGAGCCAATTGCCCGTTATTGGCTTGTAGCTCTTCTAAAATACGTGCGTAATCGGCTGGATCGGTAACTACCGCAACATCTTTATGGTTTTTAGCGGCAGAACGCAACATGGTCGGGCCACCGATGTCGATGTTTTCAACAGCGTCTTCTAATGAACAGTCCGCTTTGGCCACCGTGGCTTCAAATGGGTATAAATTAACCACCACCATATCAATCGCGTCAATGCCGTGTTCCGCCATAATGGCATCATCCGTTCCACGACGACCTAATAAGCCACCGTGAATTTTAGGGTGCAACGTTTTAACACGGCCGTCCATCATCTCTGGAAAGCCCGTGTAGTCAGATACTTCGGTGACGGAAAGCCCTGCGTCTTTAAGCACTTTATAAGTTCCGCCGGTAGACAGAATGGCAATATCCAAGGCAATAAGGGATTGGGCAAAATCTAAAATGCCGGTTTTGTCCGAAACACTGATGAGTGCGCGACGTACTGGTTTCATGTGGTTGTTCTCCAACAATAAATAAGTTCTAAAATAGAGGGGGGGGGATAATTTTTAAAAATCGTTAAATAAGCTGATACTTTTGCATTTTTTTTCTTAGGGTATTGCGGTTAATGCCCAGTGTTTTAGCGGTTTGCGTTTGGTTGTTATCATGTTGTGTTAACACAAATGCAATCAGGGGTTTTTCGACTTGTTGAATCACCATCTCATACAGGTCACTGGTGCTTTCATCTTGTAGGGTCTCAAAGTAGCGTTCCAGCGTATAGGTGACCTGCTCACTCAAGGAGTGATTCTTATTTTGTGATAGTTTTGATGGGTCGGATGGATTCATACAGTGTGGTTCTCATACGCAAAATAGTGGTGAATTAAGTCTAATTGTGCCTGTGG
>WFNQ01000257.1 GCA_015488565.1 Thiomicrorhabdus sp. | reverse complement strand
GGTTCCGTTAATATGATGCTATGGCTCAGTTATCTGGTGACCATTTCACTTTATGCCGTGGCGTTTGCCTCTTATGCACAAACTTTTTTCTCCCCCCCTCACCCAGTGTGGTTAATGCACCTTTTTATCAGTCTTGCGATATTACTGCCAATGCTGATTAACCTCATTAGCGCTTCTTTTGTTAGTCGCTCCGAAACCTTATTAGTGGTGATTAAAGTGCTGATTTTAGTGGTGATTATTGCTGCCAGTGCCTTTTATGTTGATTTAGAGCGGCTCTCTCCTGCGCTTTGGGAGGATAGTCTCTCTATTTTAGTGGCGGGGATGATTATTTTTGTGGCTTATGAAGGATTTGAGCTTATCGCCAATGCCGCAGAGGATGTTAAAAAACCGAGCACCACCCTACCCAGAGCATTTTATGGCTCGGTTATTATCGTGATTATTTTATACGTACTGATTGCCATCATCACCACCAGTACCGTGCCTGAAAGCCAACTGTTAACCGCGAAAGATTACGCACTTGCCGTTGCGGCTCAACCGGCCTTGGGGCAATTTGGTTTTACCATGGTCGCCATTGCGGCACTACTGGCCACTTTTTCAGCCATTAATGCCACCATTTATGGCAATGCTCGCTTGGGGTTTATTTTGGCTAAAAAGGGAGAGCTGCCTAAAAAACTCGCCATGGAGAATCATCGTCACATTCCGACCTCAGATGTTATGGTGACGGCAGGCTTAAGCTTGATACTGGCCAACAGCATTGATTTAACCGAAATTGCGATTATTGGCAGTGCCAGCTTTTTATTGATATTTTTCATTATCAACCTTGCCGCCTTTCGACTGCGCCAGACCATTCAGGCCAATTCGGTGATTCTTTTTATTGCAATTTTAGTCAGTGGTGGTGCGCTCGTGACACTCTTAGTACACACCTATAGTAATAATCCACGAGCCATTGTTATATTCACACTCTTTATCGTACTCTCATTGGCCTTTGAGTTGCTGTATGGCACGATGGTTAGAAAGCACTTGTTTCACCGTCGCTATTAAAAATGACTTAAATGGTTGCTTGGTATTTTGTTTGAAACAAAAACTGACGGTAGTGTTGTAACTCTTCAATGGACTCTAAAATATCTTCTAATGCTAGATGCGCCCCTCTCTTTTTATGCGATTGATACACGCTGGGCGCCCAGCGCTTAGACAGCTCTTTTAGGGTGCTTACATCTAAATTACGATAGTGAAAATACGCTTCTAGCGCGGGCATTTGTTCGACCATAAAGCGGCGATCCTGGCAAATACTGTTGCCACACATGGGCGACTTGCCGGCTGAAATATAGTGTTGTAAAAATTGAATGGTTTGTTGTTCTGCGTCCGCCATGGTTACCGTACTGTCTAAAACACGTTGTGTTAATCCCGATTTTCCATGATGTGTGGTACACCATTGATCCATCGCATCCATAACCTCTTTGGGGGTTTGAATGGCTAACACGGGGCCTTCGGCAATCACCTTCAAATCACTGTCGGTCACCACGGTGGCTATTTCAATAATGGTGTTTTTTTTCGGGTCTAATCCCGTCATTTCTAAATCAATCCAAATTAAATTTTTATCAGACTTCATAATTGGTTCTCTTTTCACATACAATACGAGGTTATATTAACTTAAATACTTAAAAAATCATGAACTGGATTACCTCTTTATTTTTAATTGCTCTCTTTTCAAACCTCATTATTGAGGTTTGGTTAAACATCAAAAACCAACGACACATCGGTGCACATCGTGATAAAGTTCCCGATGAGTTTAGCGAAGTCGTTTCGCTTGACGCACACCAAAAAGCCGCCGACTACAGTCGTGCAAAACTGCAACTCGGTCGTTTAGGGCTGGTTTATGATGTGCTCATTATTCTATTCATGACCTTAGGTGGAGGCTTTCAAGAAATTTACAACCTCTGGCTAAACAGTGGCTTAGAGCCCATTTGGCGTGATGTGCTGTTTTTGATGTCCACTCTCTGGGTTCTCTCTCTACTTCACCTGCCTTTTTCGATCATCAGTACCTTTAAAATCGAATCGGAATTTGGCTTTAATAAAACCACACCAATGAAGTTCATTACCGATTTACTCAAGCAGTGGGCGTTAATGATTGTTTTGGGTGTGCCACTTATTTGGGTGATTCTGACCATTATGAGTAGCTATATTGATCAAGCGTGGTGGTTTTATACGTGGGTGGTCTGGATGAGTTTTCAGTTTATTTTAATGTGGGCGTACCCAAAATGGATTGCGCCTATTTTTAATAAGTTCTCCCCGCTGGAAGATGAAGAGATGAACGCTCGAATCAATAAACTGCTTGAGCGTACGGGCTTTGAATCCAATGGTATTTTTGTTATGGATGGCTCTTCGCGTTCAGGACACGGCAATGCGTATTTTACCGGCATGGGTAAAAACAAGCGCATTGTCTTTTTTGATACTTTATTAGAAACGCTCTCGCCCGAAGAGGTCGAGGCGGTGCTCGCCCATGAGCTCGGCCACTTTAAACACGGACACATTCGCCAACGTTTAATTGAAAGTTCCGTTCTCACTCTGGCAGGCTTGGCACTGTTAGGTTGGTTGATTCAGTTGCCTGAGTTTTATGCTGGCTTAGGCATGACCTCTGAAACCCCTGCCGCGGCACTATTGCTCTTTATGACCGCTGTTCCTGTCCTGTTCTTTTTTATGGGGCCGTTAAGTGCCATGAAAAGTCGCAAACACGAATTTGAAGCCGATGCCTTTGCCGCGGAGCACGTTGGGTCGGAACACTTAATATCTGCCCTGCTTAAAATGTACCGTGATAATGCCAGTACCTTAACACCCGATCCAACGTATTCTGGCTACCATGACAGCCACCCTCCCGCTAAAATACGAATTGATCACTTAAAATCTTTAGCCAAGCAAAAAGAAGGGTTAAAAAATGACATCACTACTTAACCAACACTGCCAAGAAGTGGTAAAAGGCGATAAGCCTTTAATTATTCCCGCCATAGAGAGCCACCTTAGCCAACTGCAAGGTTGGGAAGCGCCGATTAGCTATGCAGAAATCAATAAAACATTTCCCTTTAAAAACTATCTGCAAACAATCTCCTTTGTGAATGCGGTGACGTGGATTGCCAATAAAGAGGATCACTACCCAAACATCTCTTTTGATTATAATTGCGTTAAAATCACCCTCAGTAGCCCCTCTATAAAAGGGCTGAGTTTAAATGACATGATTTTAGCAGCCAAAATTAATGCACTGCTTGATACGTAACACGTCATTTGATTCAAAAATAATAAAAAATTCTCCCCCCCCCTATTCCTGACTATTTTTAAAGGCTGCCGAACACTATGGCTAAACGCAAACTCACCCAACAACAAAAGCGCAGAGTGGACGAACAGCTTCAAAATAGAAAGGTCGAAAAAAAATCTACTTCCACATCCTCGCACAATACACAACTCGGCGAAGAGCAAACAGGGTTAGTGATTACCAGCTTTGGTAAACGCGTATTGGTTGAGTCTGAAACGGGGGAACACTATCGCTGTGCGATTCGCCAACACTTAGGAAAGCTAGTGGCGGGCGATCAAGTCATTTGGCAAACGGACATTGA
Organism: Thiomicrorhabdus sp.; assembly: GCA_015488565.1. Taxonomy (GTDB): domain Bacteria; phylum Pseudomonadota; class Gammaproteobacteria; order Thiomicrospirales; family Thiomicrospiraceae; genus Thiomicrorhabdus. The sequence goes on along the minus strand of WFNQ01000257.1, from coordinate 8,632 downwards.
AGAACAGACGGGCGTCGTCATCCGTGTACTGCCCAGAAAACATGAACTCAGCCGCCCTGGGTTTCGTGGGCAAACCCGTATGATTGCCGCGAACATTGATTTTATTGGCATTGTCATGCCCGTACTACCGGGTATTCACCCTGATATGATTGATCGCTATCTTGTGGCTGCAAACCAGCTCGATATACCAGCCATTATCATTATTAATAAAGTGGATTTACTCGACAATGAAACTGACTGGGAGGACATTGCCGCCCTATTAGAACCTTATGCCGAAATGGGAGTTGAACTGCTGCCTGCCTCGACCATCTCTCATGCTGGATTAGAAGATTTACGCGCTTTTATGGATGGCAAAAACAGTGTCTTTGTTGGCCCTTCAGGGGCTGGAAAATCTTCTTTAATTAATGCACTCATTCCAGACCTGCACATCCGAGTTGGCACCTTATCCGATGCGACAGGGCTAGGAAAACACACCACCACAAACAGCATCCTTTACCACTTACCCCCTCTCAACCCATCTGAACAGTACGGAGGGAACCTCATTGACTCTCCTGGTATTCGTCAGTTTAGTCCAACACCTTGCTCATTAAGTGAACTCGAAAACTATTACCCTGATTTTTCGCCCTATTTAGGCCAATGCAAATACAATAACTGCACCCACAGCATTGAGCCTCACTGTGCCATTAAACATGCCGTAGAGCATGGTGAAATTGCCGTCAGTCGCTATCAGAGTTTTCAACGGTTATTGACTGAATTTAAAAGCGAGCCTGAGCACTAAATCAGTTGCACTCATATTTAACCTCGTCTACTATAAGACTTTACATCCTAACGCCTTACCCTTATGAGAGGACATTATGAAAAAAAATCTTATCGCGCTACTTTCAATCAGCTTAATCGCTATGGCAACAACCACTATGGCTGCGGGTGACCCCATCGCTGGAAAGTATAAATTTAAAGTGACTTGTGTGGGGTGTCATGGTAGCAATGCAGAAGGCATGGTTGGACCGAAACTCGCAGGACAACCAGCAAAAGAGATTGTTCGTAAATTAACCGAATACCGTGCTGGTAAGCAGAGAGGGCCTATGACCTCCATGATGGCACCTATGGCACAAGGCCTTACGGAAACAGAAGTGCATAATCTAGCGGCCTATGTTTCGGGTCTATAAATAAAAAAACACTTACTTTTTAAGAGGGCATCTTGCCCTCTTTTTTTATGCCCCCCCTTAAGCACCAGCCAACCAAACCGACCCGCCATATAGCAAAGCAGCCAGTCCAAATAAAGTAACGACCCAAAACAAAAAAATCCAGCCAATATTCAAAGGCTTTCTAATCAGCTTTAAAACCACCCAGCTCACCGCCGTTAACAACAGAACAACAACCCATAATTTAACAAACAACATTCATGAATACCCTTATTAATTTTTTTAGTGAAATTATACCCTTTTTACTCCGTATTGCGCTCTTTCCGTATCAACAGATAATTCTCCCCCCCTCTTAACAAACTTTAATCCATGAAGACTATTTTTTTACATCAACAACCAAATTTCTGCTCTAAAACATAATCAAAAACAAGACTTTTTCCAGAGTTTATTACTTGTTTATTCAGACTTTTTACTTGTTTATTTAAACTCTTTCTGAAACCTTAACCTTACCTAAAACCTTGGTTAAAATATTCCACATTCCCCCAGTATTCAATCTTGACTCCGAATTGCTTTTCGTCTGTAATAGCCCCCAGGGTTCAACCCTATACTATTTAAATAGTGCTTATTAGGAGAGTACATTATGAAAAATACAATTATTGCTCTAGCTGCGGCTGGATTAGTTACTTTTGGTGCCGCTGCTCAAGCGGGTGATGTAGCAGCTGGTAAAGCGGCTTACGCGACATGCGTAGGTTGTCACGGTGCCAACGCTGAAGGCGGTGTTGGTCCTAAATTAGCAGGTCAAGCTGCGGCGGATATCTCACACAAACTACATGACTACAAAGCAGGTAAGCAAGTAGGTCCTATGACGTCAATGATGGCGCCAATGGCCGCAGGCCTTTCTGAAGCGGATATTGCAAACATTGCCGCATACACAGCGTCTCTATAATCCTTTAGAAAACGCAAAAAAAAACCGCCGCTTAGGCGGTTTTTTTTTCACCTATAAATTTATTCTATTTGCCTTATCTTTCAATCTAGCTTTAAATGTCAATTGTAAAACTTGTTCTTAATCAAAAAAGAGATTATAAATATTATGAAAAATACAATTATTGCTTTAACTGTTGCTGGATTCGTTACTTTTGGTACTGCTGCTCACGCTGGTGATGCTGCTGCAGGTAAAGCAAGCTTTGCAACCTGCGTAGGTTGCCACGGTTCTAGCGCAGAAGGTGGTGTCGGTCCTAAATTAGCGGGTCAACCTGCGGCTGATATCGTTAAAAAATTAGGCGACTACAAAGCTGGAAAACAAATGGGACCAATGACGTCAATGATGGCGCCGATGGCCGCAGGTCTTTCTGATTCAGATATGGCAAATATTGCAGCCTATACTTCATCTTTATAGTCGTATAGTCTGAGATAGATTAAAAAAACCGTCATCTATTGGCGGTTTTTTTTCGCCTTCGATATTTGTCCTAGAATTCTTGCTTTTACCTCAAACAACCCTTTAGAATAGACTCGTCAAAATTATATCCTTAAACAAGTGAGTGTAACCATTATGAACATGATGAAAAAACTATTTATTGCACCAGCGGTAGCAACCCTTTTATTTTCAGCTTCAGCCTATTCAGCAGGCTCCTCTCATGCGGCACCTGCCGTATCCGCGTCCTGTGTTGGTTGTCATAGTGCAGACGGTAACAGCGTGGTACCTAATTTTCCTAAGCTAGCGGGACAACATGCGGCTTACATTGAAAAGCAACTGAAAGATTTCCGTGGTGGTTTCCGTAAAGATGCGACCATGGCGCCTTTTGCTAAAAACCTTACCGATAAAGAGATTAAAGATCTTGCGGCTTTTTATGCGGCTCAAACGGCTAAATAAAGACAAAATATAAGTTTGTATTACAAAAAAGGCGCTTTAAAAGCGCCTTTTTTAATTTGGATTTACTTTTAATCCTCTTCTATAAAAGTACTTTTTCGACCCCCCCGTCCTCTAAGGTATCCACAAACGTTTTCTGCCATTGATCACCTAAAACATTTTGAACCATCTCTACAACGATGTAATCCGTTTTCAAGCCCGTTTCACCTTCATAGCGATTCAAACCTTGCTGACACGCTGGACAAGAGGTGAGTATCTTCACACTTCCGTCTTTTACTTTTTTTCCATCTGTTTTACCCGTCAAATCTTCAATGCCTTTTTTCAACTCCTCCCGTTTTCTAAAACGTAATTGCGTGGCAATATCAGGTCGAGCGGTTGCTAACGTTCCTGCTTCACTACAACAGCGATCAGACAACAGAACATCATCTGTTTTTAAGAGTTCTTTTGCAACCTGTGTCCCGTCTTGATGTTTCATGGGGTCGTGGCATGGTGCATGATACAGATACTTAACCCCCGTTGCTGAATCAAGCGAGAGGCCTTTTTCTTGTAAATACTCATGAATATCCAGTAAACGACAATCGGGGAAAATACGTCCAAACTCATATTTTAAAAGCTGATCCATGCAGGTACCACACGATACAATCACCGTTTTAATATCTAGGTAGTTCAGAGTGTTAGCCACACGGTGAAACAACGCACGATTTTCAGCGGTAATTTGCGCCCCTTTATCCGCTTGTCCTGCGGCTGTTTGAGGGTAGCCACAACATAAATACCCAGGTGGTAAAACAGTCTTAGCCCCCGCTTCCGATAACATGGCGATGGTTGCCAGCCCAACATCACTAAATAGTCTTTCTGAACCACAGCCTGGAAAATAAAAAACAGCTTCCGAGTCTTCAGTTACTTTTTTAGGATCGCTAATGATAGGTACAATATTTGCGTCTTCAAGCCCTAATACCGCTCGCAATGTAGGCTGATTGGGCCCCGTATTAAGTGGCTTACGAACAAAATTAATCACTTGCTGTTGCACGGGAGCAATCTTAGACGATTTAGGGGGAATATCCGAGACTCTTCCCAGTAGCCCCAACATTTTTGCCACTTTATGTGCCAAAGTAATACCCGTTGCACTCCAACCAATCATGGTTTTTCGTAACACTTTAATGACCGCTGGGCTTTTCGCATTTAAGAAAAACAGCGCTAACTTAATCATAATGGAAGAACGCTTCTGTCCCATATTGGTCAATATATTTTTCATCCGAATGGAAACATCACCAAAATCAATATCCACGGGACAAGGCGCTTCGCATTTATGGCAGGTCGTACAGTGATCCGCGACATCATTCATTGCCTCAAAATGTTGCAAAGAGATTCCGCGACGCGTTTGCTCTTCATACAAAAAGGCTTCAATAACCTGACCCGTTGCTAAAATTTTATTACGAGGTGAGTACAGTAAATTGGCTCTCGGAATATGTGTCTGACAGACTGGCTTGCATTTTCCACAACGCAAACAATCTTTAATGTCATTGTTTAACTCATCTAACTCACTCGCTTCTAAAATAATCGCTTCCTGATTCACCAGACTCAACGATGGCGTATAAGCATTGTCCAAACTCGAACCGGGCATTAACTTATCTTTGTTAAATACGCCGTTTGGATCGACTTGGTTTTTATACTCAACAAACCGCTCTACTTTATCTGAATCTAAATATTGATATTTCGTCAGACCAATACCATGCTCACCCGAAATAACCCCACCCAAACGCTTGGCAATTTGCATAATGCGATCCACTAGAGTTTCAGCCAAATGCACCATTTCATAATTACCTGAATGCACGGGGATATTGGTGTGAATATTGCCATCTCCCGCGTGCATGTGCAGCGCTACAAACAGACGAGCATTGCGCAGTTCAGCATGCAGTTCATCCAACCGCGCCAACATCGGTTCAAAATCATGCCCCATAAAGGTGTCATGCATAAACTGTTTTACTTCTTGGCGAGATGAAACCAGAATCTCTCTTTTTAAAAACAAGTTTAAAATGGTCTCTTCTGGCGGAAGATGATCCAAGTTAGCTTCTGGAATCAGTGTTAAATAATCATTTGCAGGCTGGTCTAAATTGGCTAATAAACTTGTCCAACGGGTACGAACGGTCTGTAAGTGCGTTAGTGTTGACGCCACTTTATCTTTAAAAAAGGCCGTTGGCCCTTGTGCATCTTCAAAATCATCCTCCTGGTTAAACTCAGGGATATCGCCTAAAAAATACGTCTCATAGGCCGTTAAAATATCGAGTTTATTTTTAATCGACATCTCAATATTAATTTTTTCAATTTCACGATTGTACTCATTCAAGTTTTTTAACGGAATAACGACATCTTCATTAATCTTAAATGCATTCGTGTGTGCCGAAATAGCGGCGGTGCGTGAACGGTCTAACCAAAAACGTTTTCGTGCGTCATCTGAAACGGCAATAAACCCTTCGGCATCGCGCTTATTTGCCAACTCGACAATATCGGTACAGGTTTTTGCAACTTCAAAACCGTTCTCACCGCAAATATCGGCCAATAAAATCATTTTAGGCAACTCTTTACGGTTCGCCTTGGTATTGTATTTCACCGCTCGAATATAGCGTTCGTCTAAATGTTCTAAACCGGCAAGTAAAAGGCCCTCTTTTTTCTTGGACTCAACGTAGTCTATAATCTCTTCAATCGCAGGAACAGCCAAGCTTAAATCGGTTCCAAAAAACTCAAGACAAACGGTACGAGTATGACTTGGCATACGGTGCAAAATAAAGCGACTGGAGGTAATTAAACCATCACAACCCTCTTTTTGTATGCCTGGTAACCCACTTAAAAACTTATCCGTTACATCCTTTCCCAAGCCCGCTTGTCGAAAAGCCGAACCTGGTATTTCTAAACGCTGCGTGTCACCAATTTGGTTTTTACCCTGCTTTTCAAAACGACGAATATCAAAAATAACCGTTTTTTGATCCTGCAACTTTCCTAAGTTATGGTTAACACGCTCCACTTCAAGCCACTGCGCATCGGGCGTAACCATTCTCCAAGAGGCAAGGTTATCCAGCGTCGTCCCCCAAAGAACCGCTTTTTTTCCTCCCGCGTTCATCGAGATATTGCCCCCAATGGTGGACGCATCTTGCGACGTAGGGTCGACTGCAAACACATAACCTGCACGTTCGGCTTGTTCAGAAACACGACGCGTCACGACGCCGGCACCCGTTTTAACCGTCGCAACTTTGCCTATCTGAGGCAACTCAACCTGTTCAACTAAGCCTAAATACTCCAGTTTTTCAGTGTTAATAACCGCCGTCATTTGATGCAGAGGAATCGCACCACCGGTATACCCCGTTCCCCCTCCTCGTGGAATAATGGTTATCTCAAGATCAATACACGCTTGTACCATCTCAATCACTTCTTGCTCGGTATCGGGCGTTAACACGACCAACGGCAGTTCAACACGCCAATCGGTCGCATCTGTGGCATGAGAGACTCTCGCCAAACCACTAAAATCAATATTGTCTTCACGACTGATTTTTTTAAACCGTTTTTTAACCTTTGCTCTTAAACGGACTTGTTCAGGAAACCATTCAGCAAAAATATCCACCGCATCACGCATGGAGTGCAGCAGTTTTGCCGCCACTTCATTACCATTTAAACGTTTTTCAACCTCTTTTAAGCGGTGGTTTAATGCCTCAATCAATGCCTTACGCCGCTTAGGGTTTTCGATTAAGTCATTTTGAATGTATGGATTGCGAGAAATCACCCACATGTCACCCAGCACTTCAAAAATCATTCGTGCAGAACGTCCCGTATTACGCGACTCTCGCAAGGATTGAATCACCTGCCAACAAGATTCCCCTAAAAATCGCAACACAATCTCTTTATCGGAAAAAGAGGTGTAGTTATAGGGAATTTCTCGAATGCGTTTGCTTGGATTCTGACTCATGATTGACCTAAGTTTTTTATAATCGTTTGTTTATAACAAGGGGGGGGAAATTTAATTTTACAAATCATATCAAGACTTTACTCCCCCCCTTAAAAAAGATAACCCCAAAAAAGGAGAGAAGAGGTTTAGCCTAAAAATTAACGTAACGACTCAGCACAGTGGTGACAAATTAACGACGCTTTGCTTGTTTTTTCTTTTTCTTCGGTTTAAATTGTTCGTCTTCACCGCCTCGTTTTTTACGGTGTAACTGTTTATTTTTTCGCCCTTCAAAAGGGTTATTCGTAGTTTTAAACTCGATTGTTACTGGCGTACCAACCCACTTAAAAGCTTTACGAAATACATTCATTAAATAACGAACATACGCCTGTGGCAATTTATCGACTTGATTACCATGAACAATGACACGAGGTGGATTTAACCCCCCTAAATGGGCATAACGTAATTTAATACGACGACCCGAAATGAGGGGGGGTTGATGATCCAGTACCGCCTGTTCCAATACTCTGTTTAAATCAGAGGTTGACACTCGCTTAAAGGCCGCCATATGAACGGCATTTACCGTTTTAAAGAGATCCCCAACGCCTGTACCATGCAGTGCTGAAATCAAATGCTGTTTGGCATAATCGGCAAAAGAGAGTCTAAAACTGAGCTCATGTTTTACTTTTTTGCGCTGGTCAGCGTCCAAGTTATCCCACTTATTTATCGCAAGCACCAACCCTCTACCCGAATCAATCGCCAAACCAAGCAAGCTTAAATCTTGGTCGGTTAACCCTTCCGAACCATCAATCACCAAAATCACCACATGGGAATCGCCCATGGCCTTAATGGCTTTAATGATACTGAATATTTCAACTTTTTCTTTAATGTTTTTGCGACGGCGAACGCCCGCCGTATCAATTAAAGTGTATTCCTGCCCATCGCGTTCAAATGGGACAAAAATACTGTCTCGTGTGGTACCTGGCAAATCAAATGCCACCACACGCTCTTCACCAATCATACGATTAATTAGGGTTGATTTCCCCACATTAGGACGACCAATGACGGCCACTCGAATGCCTGGATGAGCATCTAAATCAGTCTCTTCGGTCTCTTCTGCTTGCGGAAGCGCACCTAAAACATGATCTATGCAGTCGGCCACATTATCACCGTGCGCAGAAGAGATGGCGAGAGGTTTTCCTAACCCTAATTGAAAAAAGTCGGAGGTGGCCACATCATGGTCAAACCCTTCAGCTTTATTTACCACCACCTGAGTGGGTTTATCAAACAAGCGAAGATAATTAGCAATTTGCTCATCCGCAGGAACCAATCCTTGACGACCATCCACCAAAAAGATAATCGCATCCGCCTCTTCTAACGCCGACTTTACTTGTCCCGCCATCAGCGGATCAACACCTTCGTCTTCGCCGCTTAAGCCACCTGTATCGACCACAATATAAGGTGAGTGCCCTAATCGTCCCGTACCATATTGACGGTCACGAGTTAAACCTGGGTAATCTGCCACAATCGCATCTCGCGACCGGGTTAAACGATTAAATAAAGTAGATTTTCCAACATTTGGACGCCCTACTAAGGCGATTACAGGTTTACTCACAGTTTAAAATTACCTATGTTTATTGATGCTTGTTGACGTTTAAAAAAAGAAATCAAAAAAACCACCTTCTGATGAAG
>WFNQ01000256.1 GCA_015488565.1 Thiomicrorhabdus sp. | reverse complement strand
GTGATGGGTTGGTAGTCCCATTCAAACTTTGTGGTTTTATCGTTATAGCGTACATAGCCACGTAACGCGTGGTGTGGTTCAATGCGCAAGCGTTCAAATGGCATGGCATCCAATACTTCATTGGCTAAAATAACGGCTGAAATAGGGGTGCTGGGCAGTTGGTTTAACCAAACAACTTTTTGAAATAGCGCCTCTGGTAGGGCATTTTGTAGCGTCTCTTTTTGGCGTTGCTGTAACTCGGCGCTGAGTTCAATAATGTAATAACGCGTTAACGTTTGCCCCATGCTTTGCAACTCGAGTAAAATATCTCTGGCCATGACGCCGCGCCCTGCACCAAATTCAACGATATTGGGTTCGTCCAGTTGTTGCAACACTTGTTGCGCTTGTCTGGCCAAACAGCGTGAAAAAATAGGCGATATTTCAGGTGCCGTAATAAAGTCGCCTTGCTCTCCAAATTTAGCTAAATTATTGGTGTAATAGCCTAGGTTTGGCGTGTACAGTGCTTTTTGCATGTACTGAGCAAAGGTCATGTTTTTATGACGTGCCAGCGCGGTGCGGATTTGTTTGCTCAGTTGTTGGCTGTGTAAAGTGGCTTCTTCGGAAGGGGTGGGTAACTCTTTATGTGCATGATTTTGTTGCATGGTTTTCGCTGTTTTCACTATTTATGGGCTGTTATTCGAGAGAGCTAAGATTGTGGTATTATGCTATAAACCTAAATAAACAGCCAGATATGTCTGGTTCTTTTCAAGAGAAAATTGCGATGAAAATTGGCATTAAAAAAAATCATGAAAGTGAGTGGTTGGTTCATATTGGATGCGCGTCAGTTAAGATGGACCCCTTTTCATTGGCATTGTTAGAAATTATGCTGGAGCATTTATTGGCTTTGGAGCAGGGTGAAAGTCATTCGACGTTAAAAAGTTATGTAAAGTTGGGGCTGAAAATTAAAACGTTACCCGATTTGGAGTGCCAAAAATTTTTGCGAGAGGTTGAGGTAAAAGATTTATTGGATTTAATGATGGTGGCCAATGACCGTGAATTGAATACGTTGATTTTGAGAAATATGGGTGGCATCTTGGAAAAACAGTTGAAAGGCGATTTAATGACGGCTGAAATACCGACCGAAGAGCACGCAAAAAGAGCGATTAAGCGCATTGTGGAAGCGTTGTTTGAGTTGGAAGGTCGTGGTGAAATTGAGTTTCGGACAGAGAAAACGAGATACATTTAAAGGGTTGATGTTTGTATGGACATAAAAGCATGGCGAGATGAAGCAGGGCTGTTTCAATTGGAAATGGGGCCGGTTGTTTTTAGTTTGCCTGAAGAGGCCATTGAAGGGCTTCGGCAGGTTATTGATCAGAGATTGCATCATTCTAGTGAGTTGGATGAGGAGGGTGGACGCCGTAAAATTAAAGCGTATCGTGTATTGGCCAGTAAAATGGCGAGTGTGGATGATCGTATTGTGCAAAAATTTGCGGCGCAAGTTTTGCCAGAGCAGTTAGTCACCATTGTTCGGTTGGCAGAAGGCGATGCGTTGTACCAAAAGGTATTGCGCAATTTATCGAAGCAGAATCGCCGTCAGTTTGAAGAGGACTATCAGGCGATGGACAGAATCAGTGAACATCATGCCTGCCTGCACATGGAGCAGGTGATTACCCTGATTCGACGCGCTGCAGAAGAGCAGAAGGCATTGAATCAGCAGTAGACAATTTTATTCCCCCCCCCTATTAATCCGTTTTAACGTTGGCGAGTAATGATTAAGCCAACGGTGTCCGTTTCTGCGACGGCTTGGGGTTTGCTTACTTTAAGTTGTATTTTTTGTACTGCCGTATGGTGTTCTAAAATATGTTGGCAGATGGTTTCGCATAGGCTTTCAAGCAGTTCAAATCGGCTGTTTTCAACCAGTTGAATCACTTCATCGGACACTTGTTTATAATCCACCGTATCGTTAATGTTGTCGCTGGTTGCGGCCGTTTGAGTGGGTAGGCTCATGTCAATATCAAAAATCAAAGGTTGGCGATTTTCTCGCTCCCAGTCGT
>WFNQ01000255.1 GCA_015488565.1 Thiomicrorhabdus sp. | reverse complement strand
CCCCTGTAATCGCATATACCACAACATAGAACATAGAAGAAGCATACCCATCAGGCGTGGCGGCAATGACGCCTAGTAATAAAAAGCCCATGTGTCCAATACCAGAGTAAGCAAGCATACGTTTTAAATTGTCTTGTACAATGGCCACCACTGCACCGACAATTAACGACAAGACCGATAACATAATAATTAATGACTGCCAATCTTCTAACAATCCTGGCATCGCTTCTGCCAATAAACGATATAACATCGCAAATGCAGCGATTTTAGGAGCCGTTGCTAAAAACAGCGTAACGGCGGTCGGTGAACCTTGATATACATCGGGAACCCACATATGGAAAGGCACGGCTCCCAGTTTGAACGCTAACCCAATCACGACAAAAACCACACCAAATGACAGGACAGTGCTATTGGCATTACCAGAGGCGATAATTTCAGCAATTTCAGGAAAAGTAATGGAGCCAGTTGCGCCGTAGATCATGGACAAACCGTATAACAGCATACCTGTAGCTAATGCTCCGAGTACGAAGTATTTAAGTGCCGCCTCAAGCCCTTGTGCCGAATCTTTACGCATGGCAACCATGGCATAAATAGCCAAGGACATAATTTCAAGCCCTAGGTACATGGTGATCATGTTGTGCGCCGAAATCATGACGAACATCCCTAGTACACCAAATAACCCTAGGACAAAAAATTCACCGCTAAAAAACTTATGCTGAACTAGATATTCTCTGGCGAAAAAGAAAACCCCAAAAGAGATCGCAAGGGTAAATAACTTTAATACATCCGCAAAACTATCTCGAACAAAACTACCATCAAATGTAATAATTTGAGTGGTGGTAAAACTTGAGATAATTAAGAAACCAACAAAAATCAAACTGATTTGAGTTGCATAATAGGTTGCAAATTTAAAACGTTTTGCCCAGAAAGTATCCGCAATCAAAATAAACGAAATCAATGCTAACAGCACCATTTCGGGGATGGCTGGTGCAAATGATGGAATAACAAAATTCATATTAATTAACTCACCTATTCCTAATTACAGTTTAGAAGTTGTTGCTTGAACAAGTAGATTTGCAACGGATGTATTCATGACTTCGATTAGTGGGCTTGGGAACACACCCAGCCCAATAATGAAGACGGCTAATGTGGCCATTAAGGCAAATTCACGTTTATTTAAATCTTGAAGTTTTTCAACATTATCATTAGTTACGGGGCCAAAGAAAACCCGTTTAACCATCCAAAGCGTATACGCGGCTCCGATAATCAAGGTCAATGCGGCCAATGTTCCGTACCAGATATTGGCTTTAAATGAGCTTAAGATAACCATAAACTCACCTACAAACCCTGACGTACCTGGTAGACCAACGTTTGCCATAGCAAACAGCACTGCAAACATGGTAAACCACGGCATTTTATTAACCACACCACTGTAAGCTGAAATTTCACGCGTATGCATTCGATCGTACAACACACCAATGGCAAGGAACATCGCTCCAGAAATGAAACCATGCGAAATCATTTGAACCATCGCTCCTTCCATACCTAATTGAGCACCTTGCATTGAACCTGTAGATTGCATAATGTCGTACACGACAAACATCCCTAGCGTTACAAAACCCATGTGAGAGATTGAAGAGTAGGCAACCAGTTTTTTCATATCTGACTGTGCTAAAGCAACAATACCGATGTAGACAATCGCAATTAAGGACAAGCCAATCACTAACCAATCGAGTGTCATTGATGCATCAGGTGTAATCGGTAAGCTAAAACGAACAAAACCATACCCCCCCATTTTTAACATGATCGCAGCTAGAACAATCGATCCTGCCGTAGGAGCTTCAACGTGCGCATCAGGCAACCATGTATGCACAGGAAACATGGGGATTTTGACAGCAAATGCCGCTAAAAAAGCCAAGAAAATCAAAATTTGTGCTGTCATTCCAAGATGCATACCATGGAAGTCTAAAATCGAAAAACTGCCTGATTGATAATACATGTAAATAAAGGCAACTAACATGAATACCGAGCCTAAGAAGGTATACAGGAAAAACTTTAAGGTCGCATAAACACGCTTAGGTCCACCCCATTTACCAATGACGATAAACATTGGAATCAACAGTGCTTCCCAGAACACATAAAATAAGATTGAATCTAGCGCGGCAAAAACACCAACCATGATTCCTCCCATAATAAGGAAAGCACCCATATATTGTTCAACGCGTTCTTTGATCACATCCCAAGCCGAGACAATCACTAGAACTTGTGTAAATGTTGTTAGCAAGATTAATGGCATTGAAAGTCCGTCAATCCCAAGATGGTAGTTGACATTGAACATGGGAATCCACGGTACATTTTCAACAAACTGCATTGAAGCGGTAGTGGAATCAAATCCTGTCCATAATGGAATGGAAAGAATAAACGTTAATCCAACGGTGAATAACGATAACCATTTTGCTAATGTAGGATTGTTACGCCCTGCAAATAGCACGAGTAAACCACCGACAATTGGAAGCCAAATTAATGTGCTTAAAATTGGAAAGCCTGTAAGCATGAAATCCATTTCCTTATATCTTATTCTTTATAATTACAATATTGCCCAAACCAACATGGCCAGTAAACCAACAATCATGGTAAATGCATAATGATACATATAACCCGTTTGAGTTAAACGTAACGCTTGTCCAGCATTTTCAACCGCCGTAAAGGTTCTGGTAACCATTCCTGTATCAATCAATTTAATATCAATTGCTCTGGTAAAGAAATGACTCAATTTACGACTGCCATCCACAAAAACAATCTCATTTAAACGGTCAAAGCCATAGGCACTATCAAGTACATAGAATCCCCTTGGACACATTTTTTTCAACTTAACCGGTAAACTCGGTACTTTGATATACATTAACCATGCTAAGAACACACCAGATAAGGCAAGCATAACCGGCAAGGTTGTAAAGGCGCTAAGCACGAGATTTAAAGTTCCTTGGAAGTAGTTGTTATACACCGATAGCATGACATCATTCTGTGGCAGTATTTGAATGGCATCACCAAAATACTCACCATTCAACATAGGCGTAATCATTGGCCAACCCATTATTACAGACGGAATCGCTAATAAGATCAACGGCAGAGTAACGACCCAAGGCGACTCTTTAATTTTATGCGTTTTAACATAGTCACTCTCTTTACCGTGAAACACTAAGAAGAACATACGGAAGCTATAGAAGGCCGTAATGAAGACGCCAGACATCAACAGCACATAGGCAAAGCTGGATCCAAAACGTTCAGACGCATTAAGTGATAACAAAATACTGTCTTTTGAGAAGAACCCTGAGAATCCAGGGAAACCAATCAGTGCAAGAGAGCCAATTAGCATCGCTGCATAGGTAATTGGCATGTATTTATACAGGCCACCCATCTCTCTAATATTTTGCTTATGATGCATCGCAATAATAACCGACCCAGCCGCTAAAAATAACAATGCTTTAAAGAAGCCGTGTGTCAACACATGGAACATACCCGCCGCATAAGCCGAAGCCCCCATTGCGGCAATCATAAAGCCTAACTGTGACAATGTTGAATAGGCAATAACCCGTTTAATGTCGTCTTGAACCAGTCCTAATAAACCCATCATAAATGCGGTAGAGGCTCCAATAATAAGAATCACACTCATCGCCGTTTCAGACATTTCAAATGCTGGCGATAAACGCGCAATCATAAAGACCCCTGCCGTAACCATAGTCGCGGCATGGATTAATGCTGAAATAGGCGTTGGGCCTTCCATCGATTCAGGTAACCATACATGCAATGGCATTTGAGCTGATTTACCCATCGCACCGACAAACAATAAAAGCAACAGTAAGGTAATCATTGACCACTCCACTCCTGGAATGATTTCAATCATCACATCGCCATTGGCTGACAATTGTGCAAAGAACTCGTTGTAGTCCATGGTATTAAAGTACACAAAGACCAGCGCAATTCCTAAAATAAAACCAAAATCACCGACTCGGTTCACTAAAAACGCTTTAAAGTTGGCCTGAATAGCTGACTCTCGTTTCATGTAGAAACCAATCAAAAGGTAAGAGACCAAACCTACGGCTTCCCACCCAAAGAAAAGTTGTAGAAAGTTATTGGCCATAACCAATGACAACATTGAAAAAGTAAACAAAGAGATATAACTGAAGAAGCGCTGAAAGTATGGGTCATTATCATCATAGTCTTCATCATGATCCATGTACCCTACGGTATAAATATGAACCATTAAGGAAACAAATGTCACCAATAACATCATAGTGGCGGAAAGCTCATCAATCAGAAAACCAATTTCAAAGCGTATGCCATCACTGATCATCCAAGTATAAAGACTGGCGTTATATGCCTCTGAAGTATTTAATACAAATGCATTAAATACATAGGCCGAAAGCACCATAGAAACCGTTACCCCTAAAATGGTAACTGCTTGTGCACCCTTACGTCCAATCTGTCTACCCAATAAACCAGCAATCGCAGCACCGATTAAAGGAGAAACAAGAAGTAAAGTTAAAATCGTATGTAACATTAATCAACTACCCCTTAAGTGTGCCAAGATCATCAACATTGATGCTCTTACGCTTGCGGAAAACCAATACAATAATCGCTAATCCGATCGCAGCTTCTGCTGCCGCTACGGTTAAAATAAAGAAGACAAAAATTTGTCCTGTCACATCATTATGGAAGTGAGAAAAGGCCACTAAATTAGTATTAACAGCTAAAAGCAACAACTCGATTGCCATCAATAATACAATCACATTTTTTCTATTTAAGAAAATACCCGCCATACTGATAATAAAAAGTATTGCGCCAAAAATCAGATAATCCGATAGAGCAATCATTTTTCGTCCTCCTCTTCTGGCTTCTCTTTCAACTTAATAGGCTCCTCAACAACGGATTTCATTTTAACCATTTTAAATCGTTCAGAAGCTTGTGTTTTAACCTGTTTATCAATATTTTGATAACGTACTTCACCTGTTGATCTACGGCGTAAAGCAAGAGTTATCGCCGCTACAATACCTAATAACAATAATACGGCAGCTAAAATAAAGGCATACGCATGAACGGTATACAGCTCAAGCCCAATGGCTTTCGTATTACTGTAATCTGCTGGATGCAATACGGGCTCACCAGTGACGTCTAATCCAAAATTATCAGGCCCTAACACTAAATACATCATTGCAGAAATCGAAATAATGACCATTCCTCCTATAGGAAGATACTTGGTAAAACCTTCTTTCAAAATAGCTAAGTTAATATCAAGCATCATCACAACGAAAAGGAATAACACCATCACCGCGCCAACATAAACCAAAATCAGCACTAACCCTAAAAACTCAGCTTGTGCGGTAATCCAAACACCCGCGGTTGAAATAAAGGCTAAAACCAACCATAAAGCCGCTTTAACAGGATCTTTGACAGTAATCATCATTAAGCCTGAAAGGCTCGCAATGGTAGCTAGCAAATAAAATATAAATAGTTCAAATGTCATATTAATTCACTCTATTATCGGTACTTCGCATCAACTGCACGGTCAGCAGCGATTTGAGCTTCGTGTTTATCACCAAAGGCCAGTAGCTTATCCTTGGTTTGGATATGTGGCCCTCTTTCATGAAATTCGTATTCAAATACTCTTGTTTCAACAATGGCATCGACAGGGCAAGCTTCTTCACAAAAACCACAATAAATACACTTAAACATGTCAATATCATATTGTGTAGTTCGTCTTGAACCATCATCACGCTCTTTCGATTCAATCGTAATAGCATTCGCAGGACAGACCGCTTCGCACAGCTTACAAGCAATACAACGTTCTTCACCATTCTCATAGCGTCGTAACGCATGATGGCCTCGAAATCTAGGGGATATTGGAGTTTTTTCTTCAGGATAACGTACTGTTATTTTCTTTTTAAAAAAATACTTACCCGTCACACTAAGCCCCTTAAATAACTCGGTAAGGCCCCATGTCTTTATTTGATGTTTTAAAAATTTACCCATGTTACCCTCTAAATTAATTAAACCAAGGACCAAAACTGAAGTACTTCATTGCACCGACAACAAAGACCCAAAGAATGGTTAAAGGAATGAGAACCTTCCAACCTAGACGCATTAATTGATCATATCGGTATCTAGGGAAAGTAGCGCGAAGCCATAAGAATATGAACAGCAGTAATGAAACCTTAAAAGCAAGCCAACCCAACTGAGGAACCCATGCAAACATGGTTTCAAGAACAGGAATGCCCTCAAAAGGAGATAACCAGCCGCCAAGAAACATAATCGCCGTCATAAAGGAGATTAGAATCATCATGGCATACTCTGCTAGCATGAAAACCCCAAACGTCATCCCAGAGTAATCAACGTGGAAACCAGCTACAATTTCAGCTTCTCCTTCAATGACATCGAAAGGTGTACGGTTAGTCTCAGCGAGACCAGAAATGAAATAGACAAAAAACATCGGAAGCAACGGCAATAAATACCAATTCAACATGCCCCCCTGTTGTCCATTAACAATATCGGTTAAGTTCATACTACCCGAAATCATTAATACCGTCACCAATGCAAAGCCCATTGCAATTTCATAAGAAATTTTTTGTGCCGAGCCACGCAGTGCACCTAAAAAAGCGTACTTTGAGTTAGAGGCCCAACCCGCTACAATCGTACCGTATACAATAATCGAAGTCACGGCAAGTATATATAAAAGGCCCGCATTAACATCCGCTACCACCATTCCATCCGCAAATGGAATGACCGCCCAAGCCGCAACAGCAGGTGCTAGAGCTAAGATTGGTGCAATGATAAATAGATACTTATTTGCTTGATCAGGAAAAATAACCTCTTTGGTCATCAGCTTCAACGCATCAGCAATCGGTTGTAAAAGCCCTAACGGGCCAACTCGATTTGGCCCCATACGAACTTGCATAAAACCAATTACCTTACGCTCGGCATAGGTTAACCATGCAACCACGAGCATAATCGGTAAAACAACAACAACGGTTTGAATCACCAATGTAATTAAAATCGCTAACCAATCAAATAAAAACGTTGATAAAAAAGCTTGGAGTGCATCAAACATCAATATTACCCTCTACCCATAATGGCGGCATCTGCATCAGGTGTCGCTTGTAAAGATGGTGCTCGGCGAACCAAAGCATCCATTGCATAAGGAGAAACAAGTGTGACTGCCGCATCATTATTATTGCTAGGCAGTTGACACGAAATGGACGTCAAATCAAGCTCAGTTACTTGGTTATCCAACACTTCTCGTAGCACTTCATTTGTATGTGTATAGTCAAACCCTTCTAAGTCGAACATATTTCCCAAAACTCGAAGAACCTTCCATCCAGCTTTTGCATCACCTTGCGGCTCAACAGCCATTTTAAAAGACTGCTTAACCCCCGTTGCATTTACAAAAGTACCAGCGGTTTCAGCAAATGCCGCAATCGGTAGCAAAACATCGGCATAATCTCGCTGAGTATCACTGTCAAATGCCGTTAAGTTCACGACAAAAGAGGCCTTATTCATTGCTGAAATAGCCTGTTCACACTCCGTAAAGTCCAATTCTGGCTCAATATTTAAGTTGATATAAGCTTTTAAATCACCTGAAATCATCTCTGCACTATTTTTACCTGATTTAGGTAAAAAATGAACCAAATGTGCACCAACTTCGTTGGCGGCCATCGGTAAAACATTCAACTTAGCTGAGGTGCATTGAGCAATCAAAGCCGTTAACACTTGAATCACAGAAAAGTCTGGATGCATTTGACTAATTTGCCCGACCATAATACTGGCATCTTTAGCATCGAATAAATTTTGTGCTATGGCCTTCTGAGCCTCAGTTGATTGAGTAGCATCCAACCAATCTGGTGCCTTTTGATTAGCCAGTTCTAATACCGACTTTGTAATAGCAGCTAGCTCAGAAATCATGCCCTGTTCTTCAGCATTAACGTGTGTAACATTAAAGTTAAATTCAAGCACTTCTGGGTTCAGTACGATAACTTTTGCACCATTTGACACCACCGCTTTACGAACACGATGATTCAAAATAGGTAGCTCTTTTCTAAGGTAAGATCCCACAACAAAGACTACATCTGCGGCTTCCACGCCCACAATTTCTTGTGTTAATAACGGCGTATGGAAGCCCGTTTTATCCAAAGTAAAGTCAGCCTGACGATGACGAAAGTCAATATTTTCAATCTGCAAACTACGTGCTAATTTTTGCAACAAATGCAACTCTTCTACTGTTGAGTTAGCAGAACCTAAAACACCCACTTCTTGATTACCATTCAACACCGACTGTAATCCATCCACGGTTGCTTGCAATGCCGTTTCCCAGTCAACAACGACCCATTGGCCATTTTCTTTTACCATCGGTTGTGTTAACCGATCTTCAGAATTAAGGCCTTCGTAAGCAAAGCGATCACGATCAGAGAGCCAAACTTCATTTATGCCTTCATTGGCACGAGGCACGACTCTTTTGACTTGATTATTTTTAGTATGAATTAAGATGTTAGAACCCATGCTATCATGTGCTGCGATAGAAGCATGTGCCTTAAGCTCCCAAGGGCGAGCAGTATATCTAAAGGGTTTAGAGGTTAACGCACCAACAGGGCAAAGATCAATCATGTTCCCCGACATTTCTGATGTAATCGACTTCTCAATATAGGTCCCAATGGACATCCATTCACTACGTCCTGTTGCGCCTAATTCCTTCATTCCAGCGATTTCCTGACCAAAACGAACACAACGCGTACAGTGAATACAGCGAGTCATGTCCGTTTTAATCAGTGAACCAGCATCCCGGTCTGAAACAACTCGTTTTCCTTCTGAATAACGCGAGACATCATCACCATAGCTCATAGCAACATCTTGCAGTTCACACTCTCCACCTTGATCACAAATAGGACAGTCAAGTGGATGATTAATTAATAAAAACTCCATAACCGACTTTTGCGCAGCAATCGCTTTTGCCGATTTAGTATGAACCTTCATACCATCCGTTACTGGCGTTGCACAAGCAGGCAATGCCTTCCAAGCCCCTTCAACCTCTACAAGACACATTCGACAATTTGCCGCAATAGACAGTTTTTTGTGGTAACAAAAACGGGGAATTAATATTTGAGCATCATCTGCGACATCAATTAGCATGTCACCCTCATGAGCTTCAACAACTTGTCCGTTTATCTCAACTTTTACCATAATTCTTTAACCTAAGTTTTCTGATGGGCTTAAATATTTCACACAACACTTTACTGAATATTGTTGTTCATTAACGACGATCGTAAATACTACAGCCATGTTCAATGTAGTGAACAAATTCATGCTCATAATGTTTTAGAGCACTGGTCAACGCAATCGTTGCTGCATCACCTAGTCCACAGATAACGTTCCCCATAATTTTTCCCGATACATCCTTAAGTGCTTCAATATCTTCAGGGCGACCTTGACCCGCACGAATACGTTTTACCACCCGGTATAACCAGCCCGTTCCTTCACGACAAGGAGAGCATTGTCCACAAGACTCATCCCAATAGAAGTGGCTTAAATTTTCAATGACCTTCACAATATCCGTTTGATCATCCATGATAATAATTGAACCAGCACCCAAAAAAGAGCCTGCTTTTGCGATGGAGTCGTAATCCATGTTCATCGCCATCGCATCGTCCGCAGGAAGAATTGCCGTTGATGCCCCACCAGGAATAACCGCTTTAAGCTGACGTCCTTTCCAGATACCACCCGCTAATTCCAAAACCTCTTTAAATGGCGTACCCATTCTAACTTCAAAATTACCTGGATTATTAACATGCCCTGATACAGAATAGCATTTTGTCCCGCCAGCATTAGGAACACCCAACTCATCAAACCACTCTCCACCTTTGGCTAAAATCATCGGAATCGACGCTAGAGTTTCGGTATTATTAATTGTCGTCGGTCGACCATAAAGGCCATAACTGGCAGGAAAAGGGGGTTTAAAACGAGGTTGCCCTTTTTTGCCTTCAATCGACTCAATCAATGCCGTCTCTTCACCACAGATATAAGCCCCAGCACCTAGGTGTGCGTATAGATCAAAATCGTAACCCGAACCTAAAATATTCTTCCCTAAAAGCCCCGCATCACGAGCTTGATTAATCGCATTAGTAAAGCGCTTATAAGGTTCCCAAAACTCACCACGAATATAGTTATACCCCGCTGAAGCGCCAATTACATAGCCAGCAATCATCATCCCTTCAACAAGAGCATGAGGGTTATAACGCAAAATATCTCGGTCTTTAAATGTTCCAGGCTCTCCTTCATCAGAATTACAAACGATGTATTTTTGACCTGGAGCAAAGCGGTTCATAAAGCTCCACTTTAATCCAGTCGGAAATCCAGCTCCACCACGACCACGAATATTGGACGTTTTAACTTCTTCAATAATCTCTGCTGGTTCCAACTCACCCGCGAGTACTTTTTTCCAAACCTCATAACCACCATTGGCGATATAAACATCAATATCCCATGAATTATCTAAGTGGTTTAGACGGAAACAATTTTCATTTTGTACAGCCATGTATTACTCCATACCGTCTAAAATTTTATCAAGCGAAGCTTCCGTTAGGTCTTCATAATACACCTTACCAACCTGCATCATGGGTGCACCACCACAAGCTCCTAAACACTCTACTTTCTTAATTGAAAAACGCCCATCCTCTGTAATACCATTTGATTTAATATCCAGCTTCTTCTCTAAATACTCAAGAATCTCTTCGCTTCCACGCAACATACATGAAATACTGGTACACACACAAAGATTGAATTTACCAACAGGCTGGTGTTCGTAATTGGAATAAAAAGTAGCCACTTCATAAACAGAAATAGGTGGTATTTCTAAATAATCCGCAATTTGATTCATTAAGTCTGTGGTTAAGTGCCCACCATTAACTTCTTGAACAATGCGTAAAGCCGCCATGGTTGCAGATTGTTTTTGATCTTCAGGGTAATTCGCGATCCAACGGTCTATACGTGCTTTCACATCCCCTTGAATAAAATTTGCTGTACTGCTTACTGTCGAACTCATCGATCTACCTCTCCAAAAACAATATCTTGCGTACCAATAATTGCCACCACATCCGCAATCATATGCCCTTGAACCATCTCATCTAACGAGGCTAAATGCGCAAAGCCAGGTGCTCGAACCTTTAAACGATAAGGCTTGTTTGCTCCATCTGATACCATATAGATACCAAACTCACCCTTAGGATGTTCAACAGCCGTATAAGCCTCTCCTGCAGGTACAGAATACCCTTCAGAAAACAACTTAAAATGATGAATCAAAGCTTCCATATTTGATTTAGCATCCTCACGATGAGGAGGGGCCACTTTATGGTCGTCTGACATCACGGCACCAGGGTTAACTTTTAGCCAGTCAACGCACTGTTTAATAATTTTATTAGACTCTCGCATTTCAGCAATACGAACAAGGTAACGATCATAACAGTCACCCGTTTTACCTACGGGAATATCAAATTCCAGCTTGTCATAAACCTCATAAGGTTGTTTTCGACGTAGATCCCACTCAATTCCAGAACCTCGCAGCATTGGCCCAGTAAATCCAAGCTGCAATGCTCTTTCAGGAGAAACAATTCCAATATCAACGGTACGTTGCTTCCAGATACGGTTATCCGTTAATAACGTTTCATATTCATCAACATAATTAGGAAAACGTTCCGTGAAAGCTTCAATAAAATCAAGCAAAGAACCTTCTCTATCCTTATTCAACTTATTGAGCTTTTCGCCCGAATGCCATTTAGACTCTAAATTTTTGGCCATGGTATCGGGTAAATCACGATACACCCCCCCTGGACGATAATAGGTTGCATGCATACGAGCACCCGAAACGGCCTCATAGCAGTCCATAAGGTCTTCACGCTCCCTAAACGCGTATAAGAAGACCGTCATCGCACCAATATCTAGTGCATGCGCTCCTAGCCACATTAAATGATTCAATATTCGAGTGATTTCATCAAACATCACTCGAATATACTGCGCTCGTTCTGGCACCTCAATGCCCAGCATTTTTTCGATGCCCATCACATACGCATGCTCATTGCTCATCATCGAGACATAATCAAGACGATCCATATAACCAATAGACTGATTATAGGGCTTATACTCAATTAGTTTTTCTGTGCCACGATGCAACAAACCAATATGAGGATCAGAACGAACGATAGTTTCACCATCCAACTCCAAAACTAAGCGCAATACTCCATGCGCCGAGGGATGCTGTGGACCAAAGTTAAGGGTATAGTTACGAATTTCAGGCATTTCTTATTCCTAATTACACGTTTTCAGGTGATTGCTTACGAATCACTCTTGGAACATTGACTCTATTTTCAATGGTGACAGGCTCATATACCACTCGACCTTTATCAACATCGTAGCGCATTTCAACATGTCCAGTTAATGGAAAATCTTTTCTTAGGGGATGACCAATAAAACCATAATCAGTCAATATTCGGCGTAAATCAGGATGACCTTTAAACAAAATACCAAACAAGTCAAACGCCTCTCGCTCAAACCAGTTGGCACAATTCCAAACATCAATAACACTGTCGACCATTGGCATCGCCGTTGATTCTGGATAAACCTTCACTCGAACACGAAGGTTATTTTGAACAGAAAGTAGATGATAAACCACAGCAAAACGTCGTTCCATATCTAACACATCATTCGATTCATTTTGTTCAAAATCAAACACGCCACGACTGAACCCCGTATTTACGGCTGTCATTGTTTCCCAGTTTGCCAGACCATAATCCAAATAGTCTACACCACAAAGGTCAATCAACTGTTCAAATCCCAAAGAGTCCTTTAATGCCTGAAAACCAGACAATGCCGTTGATGAAGCCAGCTCAATCGTGAGTTCATCAAGCTGAATTTCAGAGGTCAGTACATCCGTGCCAAGCACCTCTGTAATATTGTTTTGTAAATTTAGTACAGACTGTTTCATAATAAAACTACTCTATCGCTCTAAGGTTAACGCGCAATGGTATTGGTACGTTTAATTTTATTTTGCAACTGGATAATCCCATACAACAGCGCTTCTGCTGTTGGCGGACAACCGGGTACATACACATCGACAGGAACGATACGATCACAGCCTCGAACAACCGCATAAGAATAATGGTAGTAACCGCCACCATTCGCGCAAGAACCCATCGAAATAACCCAACGAGGCTCTGCCATCTGGTCGTAAACCTTACGAAGTGCTGGTGCCATTTTATTCACCAACGTTCCTGCAACCACCATAACATCGGACTGCCTAGGACTGGGGCGAAAAATAATACCAAAACGATCTAAATCGTAACGAGAAGCCCCTGCATGCATCATCTCTACAGCACAACAAGCCAAGCCAAATGTCATCGGCCACAACGAACCTGTTCGAGCCCAATTTATCAATTTATCCGCAGAAGTGGTAACAACACCCTCTTTTAAAACGCCTTCTACTCCCATTCAAGCGCTCCTTTTCTCCACTCATAGATAAAACCAACCACCAAAAGTAATAAAAACACACCCATACCCAGTAAACCAAATGTTCCAATTTCATCGAGAGAAACAGCCCAAGGAAATAAAAAGGCAATTTCTAAGTCAAAAATAATAAACAAAATAGCAACCAGATAAAAACGCACATCAAACTTCATTCGTGAATCTTCAAATGCTTCAAAGCCACATTCATAAGGTGAGTTTTTTTCAGAATCGGGCTTCTGAGGCCCCATTAAATAGCCAATTAAAATGGGCCCTACGCCGAATAATGCGCCTAGCACAATAAAGACCAGAACCGGAAGATAGTTTTCTAGCATGGGTGTTGACCTCGTCTAGCATTAAATAAACTGTTACAACGTACAATGCAACAGTATTGAATATGGTGCCGATGGCCGGAGTCGAACCGGCACAGCTTGCGCCACTACCCCCTCAAGGTAGCGTGTCTACCAATTTCACCACATCGGCATAATTAAAATAATTAGTTTGGAACAACAGGTACATCAGGGCTTTCAATTACCTGACTTTCAATCGCTTCTTTTGCCACACTCTGATAGCCTTTAGCTTGCTGACTCGCAAGGTAAGCTAATGTCAAACTAGTCACAAAAAACAGTGTTGCCACTACCGCAGTGGTTCTTGATAAAAAAGTGGCCGTACCGCCGCTACCAAAAACAGATTGAGAAGAACCTCCACCGCCAAAGTTTGCTCCAGCATCCGCCCCTTTACCATGTTGCAACAACACCAAAGTAATCAATAAAAATGCAATAATAATATGCACTGTTAAAATAATTTCAAACATTAAATTTCCGCCGCCTTACAAATTGCAATAAAATCATCCGCATCAAGTGATGCACCACCAATCAGACCCCCATCAATATCAGGTTGTCCAAATAATTCTTTTGCGTTATTAGGTTTAACACTTCCACCATACTGGATCACAACACCAGCAGCGATATTTTCATCTAACCCTGATAGCTTAGCTCGAATAAAAGCGTGAACTTCTTGAGCTTGCTCAGGAGAGGCTGTCACACCCGTTCCAATTGCCCAGACAGGCTCATAAGCAATGACAACACCCTTAAATGCGGCAATACCAACCAAACCTAAAACGGCATCTAGCTGCTCAGAGATAATCGACTCCATTATGCCAGACTCTCTTTCTTCAAGCGTTTCACCAACACATAATATTGGAGTAATCCCAGCATCCAAAGCAACTTGAACCTTATTCGCCACCTCTGAATTTGTTTCACCATAAATGGCACGACGCTCAGAGTGACCTAAAATAACATAACGACAGCCAAGATCCTTTAACATTGAGGCCGACCCCTCACCTGTAAAAGCACCTTGATGTGGTTCTTCTGCCATATTTTGAGCGCCAATTGCGATCACTTCAGTTGATAGACTACGCTTAGTAAAATCGATATAAAGTGACGGAGGGCAAATAGCCACATCAACGCCCTTAAGCTCACTCGACTTAGCATTTAGTCCAGTGACCAAGTTCAAAATAAAAGCTTTTGAACCATGCATTTTCCAGTTACCAGCAACAAATGGTTTTCTCATTGATATTCTCCGACACAAAAGTTTCACAATGGTAGCGGTTTATTAAGATAAAAACAACATTGAAATTTTAAGAAAATTCTGATTTAACCAAATTAGCTAACTCAACGGCTACTTTTTCAACCAATTCAGCATTTTTTCCTTCAACCATTACTCGAATCAAAGGCTCGGTTCCCGAAGCACGAATCAAAATGCGCCCCTCTTCACCCATCATTTTCTCAAAAGATGCCACCTTTTCTTGAAGCAAGACATTAGACGCCAATTCAGAGGCATTTTCAACAGGAATATTCTTTAATACTTGAGGATACATTTCCAATGAGCGTGTTAATTCAGCCAAACTCTCCCCCGAGTCAACCAACACAGATAGAACCTGTAATGCCGCAACAATACCATCCCCTGTTGTTGTTTTTTCAAGGCACAAAACATGACCAGAAGGCTCTGCACCGAAACACAAATCATTTTCAAGTAAACACGCCATAACATAACGATCCCCAACGGAGGTACGGTGTAGCAAAACACCCTTATTTTTTAAAGCATTCTCCAGTCCCAAATTACTCATTACCGTACCAGACACAGCCGAGACCACACGCTTCGAAGCCGTCGCTAAAATATAAAGAATCGCATCGCCATCCAGTACACTACCACTTTCATCCACCATCATAACGCGATCACCATCACCATCAAAGGCAATACCCAAGTCAGCATTACTCGCTAAAACTGTCTGCTGAAGCGCTTCCAGATGCGTGGCACCACACAACTGATTAATATTAAAACCATTTGGTTCTGCACCAATTAAGATGACCTCTGCACCCAACTCTTCAAACACGCAAGGAGCAATGTGATAAGTTGCACCATGCGCACAATCCAATACAATCTTTAAACCATCCAGCTTATTTTTAGCGGAATACGTACTCTTACAAAACTCAATGTAACGACCTGGCGCATCATCAATTCTTCGTGCCTTACCTAACTGTTCCGATGACACAATTTCAATTGGCTGCTCAAAAACATCCTCAATCGCCAATTCAATCTCATCACTGATCTTACTACCTAATGCAGAAAAAAACTTAATGCCATTATCATAGTGCGGATTATGGGATGCACTGATTACAATCCCTGCATCGGCATGAAAAGTTTGGGTTAAATAGGCTACTGCAGGTGTTGGCATAGGACCCAGCAATAAAACATCAATCCCCGCAGCAATAAATCCAGCTTCTAGAGCGGATTCAAACATGTAACCAGAGATACGAGTATCTTTACCAATCATCACGGTAGACTCGCCGCGTTCCTTCATTATCTTACCGGTTGCCCACCCCAGCTTTAACACCTGATCGGGGCTAATCATGCCTTTACCAACACGATTACGGATACCATCCGTTCCAAAATATTTTTTTTGCATGGTTTTAACTGCCTAAATAATTTTCTTAACTTACTTGAAAGATAGAACCCTAATCCTCCAGATAGAAATACGAACTAGAGTGCAAGTCCTTGATGTTGTGCATAGTGAATTCAAAAAAACCACGTCACCTTGTTGGTGATACGTCTTTTTTGAGCTTGCTAGGCGCGTCAAGGACTTGCGCTATAAACGAATTTTCTATCTGAGGATTAGGGTAGAGCATCCCCCTCCTCCTAAGAAGACCTTAATCGCATTGTTACCTTTAGTGCATCTACCGTCTCTTTAACATCATGAACCCGCACAATATCAGCCCCTTTTAATGTGGCCAATACAGCAGCAGCGACACTGCCAGCCATACGATTTAAAGTGGAAGATTCATTAAGAATCTCTGCAATCATTTTCTTCCTTGAAACCCCCACCAACACGGGATAATTTAACGAAGTCAATACTTCTAGGTTTTGAAATAAAACTTCATTATGCGCAAATGTTTTACCAAAACCAAAACCAGGATCTAATATGATCTTATCTTTAGCCACGCCCTGAGCTTCACAGCAACGAGCACGCTCTAATAAAAATCTCTTAACCTCAACTAACACATCCTGATAAGAAGGGGCGTTTTGCATCGTTAAAAACGTACCCTGTTTGTGCATCAAACAGACCGATACATTCGCATCAACCGCAACAGAAACCGCACCTTCGGATTGTAGCGCATTCACATCGTTAATGAGGTTTGCTCCATTTTTTACTGCTTCACGCATAACCTCAGTTTTATAAGTATCCACTGAAACCACCGTATTAAAGCGTTTAGTAATCCACTCAATCACTGGAATGACACGTTCAAGCTCTTCAGACAAGGGTACTTTCTCTGCTCCGGGTCTTGTTGACTCTCCACCCACATCAATAATATCAACACCGCCTGCTAACATCGAAAGCACTTGATTCTCTATCGCAGAAGAGGTAACAAACAAACCACCATCCGAAAAAGAGTCTGGCGTAACATTCAAGATACCCATCACAACAGGCATCCCTCTCTCCCGCTCTATTTTTTCTTGAATAAACGATTGAATACTAAACATCAGCCACCTAAACCAAAAAAACCCCGCATAAAACGAGGCTTTCCATATAGCAAAACTATTTAATGTAGCTTGGGTTCGCCTTGCTCAGACCCACCATCACCACTTAAATCATCCGAAACAGAATCATCTGCTTTCTTATCTCCAGCTGTTTTTTCTGTTGCCCCACCCAAAGATAGATCAGAATCTTCATCATCTGAGTCCTCCCAATCTTTAGGTCTCCCAGGAGGCAAACCTTCCATAATATTTTTAATTTGAGCCGCATCAATGGTTTCAAATTCCATTAATGTATCCGTCATAACTTCTAATTTATCCGCGTGTTCTTTTAAAATATCTTGAGCGCGTTTATAGTTACGATCAATCAAATTACGAATTTCAACATCAATTGACTTAGAAATCTCTTCTGAGACATTCGCATTACGGGAGCTACCCATAAAACCATTATCCTCTTCTTCATACAACAGTGGACCCAAATTATCCGACAAGCCCCACTTAGTTACCATATTGCGCGCAATATGCGTAGCACGTTCAATATCATTGCTTGCGCCCGTAGTCACCAGGTCTGAACCATAAATCAGCTCTTCTGCAACACGCCCTCCATACAAACTGGATAACTGACTCTCTAACTTCTGTTTACTGTAACTGTAAGAGTCCTCTTCTGGAAGATACATTGTCACCCCTAAAGCACGCCCTCTAGGCATAATACTCACCTTATACACCGGATCATGCTCAGGAACCAAATAACCAACAATCGCATGACCCGCTTCATGATAGGCCGTCATACGACGTTCCTTATCATTCATAATCATACTTTTACGCTCAACACCCATCAAGATTTTATCTTTGGCTTGTTCAAAGTGCTTTTGCGTCACCAACTTATCATTATTTCGTGCCGCAAATAGAGCCGCTTCATTAACCAAATTCGCTAAATCCGCCCCCGAAAACCCTGGCGTACCTCGTGCAATATAGGCTGGTTTAACATCATCCGACAAAGGCACCTTGCGCATATGCACTTTCAAAATCTGCTCACGTCCTTTAATATCAGGCAAACCGACCGATACTTGACGGTCAAAACGTCCAGGACGCAACAATGCCGTATCCAAAACATCTGCACGGTTCGTTGCGGCAATAACAATCACCCCTTCATTACCCTCAAACCCATCCATCTCAACCAACAACTGATTTAAGGTTTGCTCACGCTCATCATTACCACCGCCCATTCCAGAACCACGACTACGACCCACCGCATCAATTTCATCAATAAAAATAATACAAGGCGCATGGGCTTTGGCTTGTTCAAACATATCTCTAACACGTGATGCACCAACCCCAACAAACATCTCAACAAAATCCGATCCTGAAATAGTAAAGAAAGGAACTTTCGCTTCTCCAGCAATTGCTTTTGCTAACAAGGTTTTACCCGTACCTGGCGGACCGACCATCAAGACGCCACGAGGAATGTTTCCACCTAAATTCTGATACTTCCCAGGGTCTTTTAAGAAATCGACAATTTCACCCACCTCTTGCTTCGCCTCATCTGCTCCCGCGACATCATCCAATGTCACTTTAATTTGCTCATCACTCAGCATTTTAGCTTTACTCTTACCAAAGGACATTGGACCACCTTTGCCGCCCATGCCGCCGCCCATCGATTTCATAAAGAAGATCCAAACCCCTATCAATAACAACATAGGGAACCAAGAGATAAATATCTGCATTAAAATGCTTTGTTTTTCAGGTGGCTTTGCACTTACTTTTACACGATTATCCAACAAATCACCCATCAAACCTGGATCGCCTGGATTATACGTTGTAAAGGCTTTACCATCGGTATACACCCCTCGAATGGTCGGCCCTTCAATAGAGACCTGACTGACTTGCCCCTGGTGAATTTGATCAATAAAATCGGAATAATCGATACGACTGGATGCCGCACTTCCTTGTCCGCTAAAGTGATTAAATACAGACATCAGCACCATCGCTGCTACAGCCCAAATTAACATATTTTTTAACATATCATTATTCATTGGCTACCCTTAACCATTCATTCGCCTAAAACATAAGCCGATTACTTTAACACAAATCTTCATAAAAATATCTTATGCCGAAAAATTCTCAATAGGATCTTATTTTTTACCTCGAGCCAACAAGTACATCTCCTTACTTCTTGCTCGTGATGCATCGGGTTTTCTCGTAATCACTTTTTTATATTTTGATTTTAAGGCCGACAACAACTGATCATAGCCTTCACCCTGAAACACCTTCATTAATAAATCACCATTTCTTTTTAGAACCTGATCGGCCAAGTCAATACACAGCTCAACCAAGTACATTGCTCGTGGGATATCAACCCCTTTATTACCGCTCATATTCGGCGCCATATCAGAGATAACCACATCGACATCTCGCCCATCAAGTGAACTAAGCAAGGCGTTATACACATCATCTTCTCTAAAATCGCCCTGAATAAAAGTCACGCCAGCAAATGGCTCTACGGGTAAAATATCTAGAGCAAAGACCTCCCCTTTCGAACCAATTTTATGGCTTGTCCACTGTGACCAGCCTCCTGGAGCAGCACCCAAATCTACGACACACATACCCGATTTAAACAAACCATCTTTGTCATCAATCTCTTGCAACTTGTAAACAGCCCGAGAACGCCAGCCCTCTTGCCTTGCTTTTTGTACATAAGGATCATTAAAATGCTCTTTTAACCACCCATCACTTGATTTACTTCGCGCCATAATATTTTTTCTACTACAATATATAAATAATTTTAATAATAACGATGACTGGAATATTCAATGAGCCAACCTGAAAAACTTTCAAACAACCAAAAGAAATACTTACGAGGTATTGCACACGGCTTAAACCCTATGATAATGATAGGCTCGAACGGAATAACAGAAAGCCTAATGGAAGAGCTAGAAAGCACACTAGAGCACCATGAGATTCTGAAAATAAAAATTGCCTTCGGTGACCGCGATGAACGCAAAGAGATCATCCAACACATCATTAATCAGACTGGAGCGCTATTAGTGCAGTCCGTTGGTAAGATCTGCGTAATCTATCGCCAAAAAGAAGAAACAGAACTTCCGCTTCCTAGAAACTAAAAGCGTTATTCAGAGAAGCCTTTCATTAATATAAGGCATCTAGCCCTCGGGCTAGATCTGCTTTAATATCACCAATAGACTCCAACCCCACTGAAATTCGAACTAAATTATCCGTAATACCCGCTTTCAAACGTTCCTCAGACTCAACTCGACAATGTGTTGTCGTTGCAGGGTGCGTAATACTCGTTTTCACATCTCCCAAATTTGCCGTAATGGATAACATCCGAGTCTGATCAATCACCGACCACGCCTCTTTTTGCCCCCCTATCACTCTAAAACTCAATAAACCACCACCAGAAGACTGTTGCTTACAAGCTAAATCATATTGAGGATGCGAGGTTAAACCGGGATAAAAAACTTGCTCTACCGCAGGGTGTTTTGATAACCACTCAGCTAAAAGTAGTGCATTTTGACAGTGCGCTGCCATTCGAATAGACAAGGTTTCTAGGCCCTTTAAAAATATCCACGCATTAAATGGACTCATACTTGGCCCTGCGGTGCGCATAAAACCTCGAACAAGCTCCTCAACCACCGCTTCAGAACCAACCACCGCACCACCAATACCACGGCCTTGACCGTCTAAAAACTTAGTGGCTGAATGAATTACAATATCCGCCCCTTGCTCTAAAGGACGCTGTAAAACGGGTGTGCAAAAACAGTTATCAACAATCAATAAACTATCATACTGCTTGGCTAACGCACTAAGCTTAGTTAAATCCGCTACCTCTGTTAGAGGGTTGGAAGGTGTTTCTAAAAAAAAGGCCTTAGTATTAGGCTGAATCGCTTTTTGCCACTCAGCTACATCTGTCTGCGAAACAAACGTTACCTCAATACCAAACTTAGCTAAATACTTATTAAACAACACCTTCGTCGTACCAAAAATACTTTGTGATGACACTACATGGTCGCCTTGCTCCAACAACGCCATAAACGTCGATAAAATAGCCGACATTCCCGAAGCCGTTGCCACACAAGACTCTCCACCTTCCATGAGTGCAAGGCGATTTTCAAAGGTACGCACCGTTGGGTTGGTAAAGCGAGAGTAGACGTTTCCTTTCTCCTCGCCACTAAAACGTGCCGCCGCTTGTGCTGCAGATTCATAACGAAAACTGGACGTTGGAAAAATCGCTTCACTGTTCTCCTGCTCGTGCGTCTGTTCGTAACCTGCACGAATGGCTAAAGTTTTAATATCAAATGATTGCATAATACTTTCTCTAAGCGCCGTTATAGATACCAACCGTCTCTTGACCCTGTGGTTTTTGAGTGGTTTGTGCATCGTCATTACGTGCTGAATCAATGGATGCCAAATACTCAGGTGTAATATCCCCTGTGGCATAAATACCGGTAAAACAAGAGGTGTCAAACGTTCTAATTGAAGGGTTGCCCACACTAACCGATTGAATTAGGTCATCAATGTCTTGATAAATGAGCTTATCTGCCCCAATCACCTCTGCAATCTCCTCTGTGGTACGGTTATGAGCAACCAACTCAGTAGGCGACGGCATATCAATACCATAAACATACGGATAACGTACCGCAGGTGCGGCAGAAGCAAAATAAACTTTTTTCGCACCTGCTTCTCGTGCCATCTCGACAATCTGAGCGGATGTGGTTCCACGAACAATCGAATCATCCACCAATAAAACCGTTTTACCTTCAAACTCTAAATCAATGGCATTCAATTTTTGACGTACTGATTTTTTACGCAAC
Organism: Thiomicrorhabdus sp.; assembly: GCA_015488565.1. Lineage (GTDB taxonomy): Bacteria > Pseudomonadota > Gammaproteobacteria > Thiomicrospirales > Thiomicrospiraceae > Thiomicrorhabdus. Next base: position 4,623 of record WFNQ01000255.1, on the reverse strand, counting down.
TCCTGTCCCGGCATAATAAAAGTACGACCAATATAGCGATTTTTAATAAACCCTTCTCGATAAGGGGTACCTAAACGAAATGCCAACTCTAATGCAGAAGTTCGACTGGTATCAGGAATAGGAATGACTACATCAATATCATGATCAGGCCACTCTTTTAAAATTTTATCCGCTAACTTTTCTCCCATTCGTAGGCGAGACTTGTAAACAGAGATATTATCAATCATCGAATCTGGACGAGCAAAATAAACAAATTCAAAGATACAAGGCGATAAAGTCGGATTTTCAGCACATTGCTGATATGAAATTTCACCCTTTTCAGTAATTACAACCGCTTCACCAGGCGCCAAATCCTTTTCTAAAGTAAACCCTAATCCTGTAATCGCAACCGATTCGGAAGCCACCATATAGTCAATTCCCTCAGGTGTTTCACGCTTACCAACCACCACAGGACGTAACCCAAATGGATCACGAAAAGCGACCAAACCAACCCCTGAAATAATACCCACGGCCGCATAACCACCACGAACCCGCTTATGCAATGATTTAACCGCATTAAAGACATCTTCACTCTCAATAAAAAGCTTTTTTTGTTGCATCAATTCATGTGCAAAAACATTCAACAAGACTTCTGAATCCGAATTGGTATTTAAATGACGTAAATCTTCACGGTAAATCTCTTGTGCCAACGTATCCGCATTGGTCAAATTACCATTATGCCCCATGGCAATTCCATAGGGAGAATTCACATAAAATGGCTGAGCCTCTGCGCTGGAAGAGGAACCAGCCGTTGGATAACGAATATGACCAATACCAATACTGCCATGTAAATCACGCATATGGCGGGTGCGAAAAACATCTTTCACCAAACCATTATCTTTACGCTGAAAAAAACGCCCTTCCTTACTGGTCACAATTCCAGCCGCATCTTGCCCACGATGTTGCAAAACCGTTAACGCATCATAAATTTCTTGATTTACAGTCCCGCCACTTGCCGATACAATCCCAACAATTCCGCACATTTTTTTATACACTCTCTATCACGTTAAACTTTCATTATTTTAACTGCACAACTTCTGCTTGAGTATGCAACATTTTATCTAATTTCTGTCGTGCTTGTTCCGCTTTCGCTTTCGAAAAATAAGGCCCCACTCTAACAGAGTGCATTCCGCTCTTTTCAAAAGACTTAATCATCACCTCATAATCCATTTCAAGGCGACCCAATAGCTCATTGGCATCCTTTATATTTTTATAGGCAATGATCCTCACTATCCACTGTTTTTTAGAGCTCTTCTCCAGTTTAGCCTCTTTTTGTAGCACACTTTCCGTCGTTTTTATTTGCTCCGACGATCCAACAACGGGCTCCAAAACCACTTTTGGTTGATCACCCATCGGTTTCATTAATCGATGCTCTGCCAGTTTATCAGACGACACATAATAATCGGGCTTAAAGTGAACAGGCTCACCAAACCAGAGGGGGACAAAAACCACCAACAATACCAACCAAATAATCGCCCCTATCAGGCGGTACTTACTCACCTCATCCATCTAAGTCTTTCTCACAAACGTTTATCTTTCATCTAAACAATCATACACTTGTGATACCGTAAAAAAAGAACCCCAAACTAAAACAGCATCTTTAGTACGAGCTTGGACTGTTTTTACGGCCTCTTGAATGGAGTCATGTACTAAAATATGCTTTTCTAAAACGCCCGAAGACATCAATGCGCTCACCATTTTTTCAACCGACATAGCTCGTGGAACCCCCAATCCTGCAACCAACCAGTCTTCAACAAAAGGCTTAATTTCCTGTATCATTGGATAAATATCTTTATCATTCAAGGCTGAAAAAATAGTGGTATAACAGCCATCTTGAGAACCTGATCGGTGCTCAGTCAAATACTCGGCTAATGCCTTAGCGGACTGAGGATTATGCGCAACATCCACTAACCAAGGTTGCCCACGAGACTGAAAAGATTCCAAGCGACCTGGGTGTTTTGCGCTAAGTAGGCCTTGATGAATCGCCTCTTTATCAATTGTTAAACGCTCAGATAAAGAGTGCAATACCATCACCACTCCCGCCGCATTTTGCAGCTGAAATACACCTTTCAAACGTGGGGGAGGAAGATTTTTTAATACAGACTCTTCCCTATGTTTTTTAGACTCTACATCAAAGCTAATTGACCAATCCAACTCAGAGACCGTTAATGTAAACTCCCTACCCAACTGTATTAACGGTACAAAATTGGCCTCTGCATACGTAAATAAACTGTCAGGAGGCATACTATCAGAGCAGACAGCGGGGTTTCCAGAACGCATAATACCTGCTTTTTCAGTAGCAATCACACTGCGATCACTGCCTAACCACTCTATATGATCCACGCCAATAGCGGTAATTAAAGCCACATCGGCATCCACGACATTCACCGCATCCAAACGACCGCCCAAGCCTACTTCCAATACCACAACATCTAAATTAGACTGCTTAAAAACACTCAATCCAGCCAGTGTCGCAAACTCAAAATAAGTTAACTTTGTTTTACCACGAGCCGCTTCAATTTGAGAAAACGAATGAATAATTAACTCATCACTTACAGGCTTGCCATTCACTTGAATACGTTCATTAAAATGCTGAATATGCGGAGATGTATAAGCGCCGACTTGATAGCCTGCTGCCTGAAGAATAGCAACCAACATGGCAACACTGGAACCTTTACCATTCGTTCCAGCCACGCTGATTACAATAGGCGCAGGACGAAGTAGTTGCATGGATTCAGCCACCACGCGAATGCGATCCAATCCAAGATCAATCTCTTCGGTGTGTAGATGGAGCAGCCAATCAATCCAACACTCTAAACTGGATTGATTATTTGGAATGGTCATAAAGAATGAGGTCTTTTTATTTTTTGTGTAAGCCTTACACCAACACAGGTTCAATCACTTCAGGTTCAATGACATCTAATAAGGTTAAGGTATTGGTGCGATACATCAACATGCTGCAAATAGCCGACAATTCATCTGCTAAATGATGGCGATGAATAATCTGGTCAATCGCGCCATGCTCTAATAAGAACTCACTGCGTTGAAAGCCTTCTGGTAAGGTTTCACGTACAGTTTGTTCAATCACTCGTGGACCTGCAAACCCAATCAAAGCCTTCGGCTCAGCAACATTCAAATCACCCAACATCGCAAAACTGGCCGACACACCACCCATTGTGGGATCGGTTAACACGGAAATATACGGCAACCCCTTCGCTCGTAAACGACCCAAAGCGGCGCTGGTTTTCGCCATCTGCATTAACGAAAACAAGGCTTCCTGCATTCGAGCGCCACCACTGGCTGAAAAACAAATAAAAGGACACTGACGTTCAATCGCTTCATTGACCGCACGCACAAACTTTTCGCCAACCACTGAGCCCATTGAACCGCCCATAAACCGAAAGTCAAATGCCGCAACAACGACGTCCAACGATTTGATAGTCCCGACACCCGTAATTAAAGCATCTTTTTCTCCTGTGGCTTTTTGTGCCGCAGAAAGTCGATCTTTATACTTTTTAATGTCTTTAAACTTCAGAACATCCACTGGTGACACATTCGTGGAGGTTTCATTAAAACTGTCCTCATCTAAAAACGCTAAAATACGATCACGCCCACCCAAACGCATGTGGTGGTCACATTTAGGACAAACCTCTTGGTTACGCGTCACTTCGGCACGATATAACGTACTTTCACATTTGGGGCACTTCGTCCACAACCCTTCAGGGACTGATCCCTTACGTTGTGCGCCCTGCTTAATGCTTGGTAAAATTTTTTCAAACCAATTCATACGTTACTCCTGATTTTTTAATGCATCTGCTCTATTTAAGGCGTCACGAAATTCCGTCATTTTCTCACCAATTGCCAAATGAATATCATAACTTCCTTTCAGCTGATTCGCTTCAATTAATTTAACCAAAGCCGACCCCACAATGATCGCATCGCCTATTTTAGCCATTTCAAATGCGGTCGCACCATCTTTTATGCCAAACCCGATGCCCATTGGCATCGAAAGCGTTGTCCTCAATCGAGCCATGTTTCGTGTAACATCTTCAACATTCAACTCTTTTGAACCCGTAACACCTTTTAACGAGACATAATAAACAAAGCCGCTGCCCTTTTCATTCACCGCACTTAAACGGTTATCTGGTGTGGTCGGTGAAACTAAAAAAATACGATCTAAATTGGCCTGTTGCAACGCCTCTAAATACCCAGCGGACTCTTCTGGCGGCATATCTACGGTTAAGACAGCATCCACGCCCACCGAGCTGGCGGCATTGGCAAACGCCTCATAGCCCTGCGCTTCAATCGGGTTTAAATACCCCATTAATACCACGGGGGTTTCCGCATCCTGTTCTCGAAATACTCGAACGTACTCTAAAACATCATCCAAACTCACATTGTATTTTAGCGCACGTTCAACCGCTTTTTGAATCACAGGGCCATCCGCCATCGGATCTGAAAATGGTACGCCCAGTTCAATAACATCAGCCCCCTTTTCCACCAATAAGTGCATCAGTCCCACCGTCGCCTTAGGGTTTGGATCGCCTGCCGTAATATAAGGAATTAAAGCGGTTTTTCCAGCCT
>WFNQ01000254.1 GCA_015488565.1 Thiomicrorhabdus sp. | reverse complement strand
ACGACTTAGTTTAGAGTGTCTTTTAAAAAGATCTTTTCGTTAAAGGTAGGTAGGGTTTTATGGCGGTAACGTTAACGCAAGCAGCGTCCGATAGAGTAAAAAAAATGTTGGAAAAACGAGGGCATGGTATTGGTCTTCGTGTTTCGACAAAAGTAAGCGGGTGTGCTGGGTTTTCTTATGTGGTGGATTATGCCGATGAGATTGAAGAAGGCGATTCGGTTTTTGAAAGCTTTGGTGTTCAGGTCATAGTGGATTCGGCCAGTTTAGAAAAAATAGATGGAATGGAAATCGATTACGTTCAAGAGAGTTTGTTGAACGAAGGTTTTTCCTTTAATAACCCAAAGGTCAAAGACAGTTGTGGGTGTGGTGAGTCATTTACGGTATAACGTCTGAATAATGGATTTTTAACAGAACCCGGCCTCGTGTCGGGTTTTTTGTTTTTGTGCAGGCGGGATGAATAGTTGTTAAAATGACCCGATTAAAATTTAAAGGGGCAGAAAGATGCAAAGAACGTTCTCAATCATAAAGCCTGATGCGGTGACCAGAAATTTAATTGGCAAAATTTATCAGCGTTTTGAAGATAATGGTTTGCGTATTGTGGCGGCTAAAATGGTGCAGTTAACCCGTGAAAAAGCAGAGGGGTTTTATGCCGAGCATAAAGGGCGTGAGTTTTATGAGCCATTGGTTGCGTATATGATTTCTGCCCCGATTATGGTTCAGGTCTTGGAAGGCGAAAATGCGATTGCTAAAAATCGTGAAATTATGGGGATAACCGACCCTGCCAAAGCAAAACCTTGTACAATTCGAGCCGATTTTGCGCTTTCTTTGCGAGAAAACTCAGTACACGGTTCGGATTCTGAAGAGAGCGCGGCACGTGAGATTGCGTATTTTTTTGACACTTCTGAACTGTGCGATAGGCCTTAATAACATTGAACGATAATAAGATGCAGAGTAATTTAGAGCAATCCAGTAAAGAGTTGCTGGCTAAAACAGATTTGTTGGGCATGGATCGTGAGATGATGGCGGCTTACTTTGTCGAGATTGGTGAGAAACCCTTTCGTGCCACTCAGGTGATGAAGTGGATTCATCAAATGGGCGTGAGTGAGTTTGATGAAATGACGAATCTAAGCAAGGCGTTACGTGAGAAGTTAAAACGTCTTGCATGGGTTCGTTCGCCTAAGGTTCTTGCCGAACAGTTTTCCGATGACGGGACGATTAAGTGGTTGTTGGAAGTGGATAATCACAATGCGGTGGAAGCGGTTTTTATTCCTGAGAAGAATCGTGGAACGTTGTGCATTTCATCTCAAGTCGGCTGTGCGTTAGAGTGTAGTTTTTGTTCGACAGGGCAGCAGGGTTTTAATCGAAATTTAGAAAATTGGGAAATTATCGCCCAAATGTGGGTGGTAAATAAGGCATTAGGTTGCAAGCCAAAAGAGGAAAGACGGGTTTCTAATGTGGTCTTTATGGGAATGGGTGAGCCGCTGTTAAACGTAACGCACGTTTTTCCTGCGGCACGTATTTTAATGGATGACTTTGCGTATGGTTTATCAAAGCGTCGAGTGACCATCAGTACTGCGGGTGTGGTGCCGGCCATTGATAAAATTAAAGCGGAACTGGATGTTAGTTTGGCCATATCGCTTCATGCGCCTAATAACGGTCTGCGTGATGAATTGGTTCCGCTGAATAAAAAGTATCCGCTGGAAACCTTGATTCCGAGTTTATATCGTTATGTTGAGGGCGGACACAGTAAAAAACATGTGACGATTGAGTATGTAATGTTAAATCAAGTTAATGATCGCGTAGAGCACGCGCATGAGCTGGTTGCTCTACTGGGTGACTTAGCCTGTAAGGTCAATTTGATTCCATTTAACCCGTTTCCAAATACCGATTACCAACGCTCTTCGAATAATGCCATTCATCGTTTTCGTTCGATATTGGAAGAGGGCGGGCTGAATGTTACGGTGCGTAAAACGCGTGGTGAGGATATTGATGCGGCATGTGGTCAGTTAGCCGGAAAGGTATCTGACCGAACCAAGCGAACGGTACACCGTGTTGCATTTGATTTGGGTTAATGTGAGGGAGTGAAGATAATGGCAGAGGATGTTTCAGAAGATATTGTTCCACTGAACAGGCTATTAAGAACCACTCGTGAAGCACAAGGACTGAGTTTAGAGCACGTTGCCAGTTGTTTGAACTTGTCATCCGCTCAGTTAGAAAGGCTTGAAAGTTCTGGGATAGAGCCAGAGCATTTAAGTACCTTTGAAAGAGGTTATGCTCGAAATTACGCTAATTTTTTGCAGATAGAATCAGCGGTTATTGATCGTTATTTTGTTGATTGTGATTATGGTTACAGTGACCTGTATTCGGTTAAAAAATATGGTTGTACAACCCATAAGCCCTTATTAGGGCGTGGGATTGTAAAGTGGTTACTGATATTCGCTTTGTTTGGTTTTCTGGTTCTGCTGGTCTTGCCAAACGTAACAGAACTCTCAGTGTTATTGGGTTTACAGTGAGGCCACGGCACGAAAAAAGGTGACTATTTCCCTGCTTTTCGTTAGAAAAGGTGTCAATAGCTTCTTGCTATTACCCTAGACTCCTAGAGATACGAGTTCATTTTTTAATAAAAAACGATGCGTTTTAAAGCGCGTGTAGTCGTTACAATGAGTAAAGAGTTTAAAGGATTATGGTACAAAAAATCTCAGCTATTCGAGGGATGAATGACATTCATGGAGAGGGCGCAGATGCCTTTGATTATTTAGTTCATACGGCTGAAAGTACGTTTAAACAGTATGGCTATCGTTCGATTCGTTTACCCATTGTGGAAAAAACAGAGCTTTTTTGTCGTTCGATTGGTGAAGTTACTGATATTGTTGAGAAGGAGATGTATACCTTTCCTGATCGCAATAATGAAAGCTTGACCTTGCGACCAGAGGGCACGGCGGGCTGTGTTCGTGCCGTGGTACAAAATGGCTTGGCTTACAATCAAATTCAAAAACTGTTCTATACGGGGCCTATGTTTCGCTATGAACGCCCCCAAAAAGGACGTTATCGTCAGTTTCACCAAGTTGGCGTTGAGGTATTTGGGTTGGCTACGCCTGATGTGGATGCGGAGTTAATTGTGTTAACTGCGCGTTTATGGGAAAGGTTAGGGTTAGATAACCTTGAGTTGCAAATTAACTCGTTAGGCAGTCAAGCGGCAAGAGTGGATTATCGTGAGAAATTGGTGGCCTATTTAACGGATTATAAAGATCAATTAGATGAGGACAGTTTACGTCGATTGGAATCAAACCCGCTT
>WFNQ01000253.1 GCA_015488565.1 Thiomicrorhabdus sp. | reverse complement strand
TTTGTACCTAGCTCATTTTCGACGAGGGTAATTTTACCTAGCTCAAACTGTACGAACGCTATTGGCGATAAATACCCATTTGTACTGTGCGGTCTATCGTGGTTGTAATAACCCATAAACTTACTCCAGTTCATATAACTGTACATTTGTTGTTCGTTTAAATTGATAAATAACTTCTATCTTCAGTGTTTAAAAAAGCTTTCTATCACGACATTGCCCCAACAATTTTCACGTCAATTCATACCTTGTTGAAGTGTCAACACTATTTCGTACCTACACTTTTCTCAAGCTCCGCCAAATGTTCTAAGCGCAAGGCCTCGAACTTTGCTGGGGCAATATAGCCGTTGTAACTATGTGGTCTAACATTGTTGTAATGCCCCGTATACTCAGCAACTAACCATTTCATTTTTTGCAGACTCATTAATATTGTAAGCTGATAAACTTCTTCAGTTTTTAAGGACTTAAAGAAGCTTTCAATCACGGCATTATCCCAACTATTCCCTCTGCGACTCATGCTTTGCTTAATCGACCAGTGTTTCAGCAGTTTACGATAAGCACAGCTTATAAATTGACTGCCTTGATCTGTGTGAACCATTAACCCTTTAGGTGGCTTACGGTTCCATAAAGCTCTTTTAAGAGCCATTTCAACCAATTCCGATCGCATATGAGTATCAATCATCGCCCAGCCAACGACTCTTCTTGAATATAAGTCAATGTAGACCGCTAAGTAAACCCATCCCTGTTGGGTTTTGATTTGAGTGATATCTCCAACCCATACTTGATTCATGTAGCTTACATTAAATCGCCGTTTTAGCCTGTTAGACGCTACCAAAGGGCTTCCTATCGGTGCACTCACGGATGATTTAAACTTTTTCTTTGTTTTAACCTTAAGCCCTAACTGCTTCATAAGTCGCCCTATTTTACGACGACTCATTATAATTTTATGTTCATTCGCTAGATGACCTTTAAGACCCCTTGTCCCTGAAGCGGCTTTAAGCTTGGTAAAGATGACTTGAATTAGTGATTGCTCTTGCTCAAGCTGCTTATCTTTTTCTGTGGTATCTATTTGAGCAAAGCTTAAGTAGCTACTGCGTTTAACTTTCAATACTTTGCACATCAAATCTATTGGGTAGCTGCCTCGTTGCTGATGTATCCAGGCATACTTTACTTTTTGAGGCTTGCAAAGTATGCCGTTGCCTTTTCCAAGATTTCACGCTCCAGCTTGGCTTGGGTAAGTTCTTTGGTTAGCCGTTTTATCTGCTGCTCTGCTGTTTCATTTTTTAGGGGTAGAGCGGCTAAATCATGCTGTAGTTTATAAGCCCTAATCCAGCTAGAAACAGCTGTTTTGGGTACTTCGTAATCAATTGCTACTTGTGCCGCTGATCGGTGACCTTCTAAAACTGCTTCTATAACCGTTTGTTTTAACGAATCATCGTATTTTTTGTTCGCCATGTATCTCTCCTAGTTTTGTGAATTCTAATTCATTATCTAGGTACGAGATAGTGTAACCACTTCATTTCCCTAATCCCCAGATAGACAATCCGTTTTTAGCACAAGGCACACATTATGCTAAAATGTGCTCATGAAACATTTTGCATGGAATTCTGAAAAAAACCTTGAACTCATTGAAAAAAGAAAAATATCTTTTGAGAGAGTCGTTTCGCATATTGAAAAGCACGGGTACTTAGACATTATTAACCATCCAAATACAGAAAAGTATCCCAATCAAAAAATGTTTATTTTAAATATTGAGCATTATGCTTATCTTGTGCCGTTTGTTGAATCAGAAAAAGAGTTATTTTTAAAAACTATAATTCCAAGTCGTAAAGCAACTAAAAAATATATTGAGGAAAAGTCATGAATCATAATTTAAACAAAGAAGAAAAAGAACTTCTGGACTCTTATGAAAATGATGAGTGGGTTTCTATTAAGAAAACTGAAGATGTTACCAAATATAAAGCTATAGCAAAAAATACATTTAAAAAAAATAAAAGAGTTAATATTCGAATTTCTGAAGTCGATTTAGAACTATTACAAGAAAAAGCATTAATTGAAGGATTGCCATATCAAACTCTAATGTCTAGTGTTCTACATAAATATGTAACAGGTAGACTTCATGAAAACGTATAACTGCTTATGTACAGTAAGAATCTTGCCTTAGGGGGCGAACCCCGCAGCATCACAACATATCAAAAATAGATCCCTGCGCGGGCGTAAATAACTTAGCGTAAAGTCTGGCGGCATAAGTATTGGTCATGCCTGCAATATAATCAGATATCACCCGTTGTTTGGCTTGTTCACTAACGGCTTTTTGGTATTTTTCATAATTTTTAGAGGGCAATAATGCATTCGGGTTGGCACGCAATGACTTAAACAACTCTAATACAATAAGTTGACCTTTATACTCCATCTGTTTCACTTCTGGAATAGTAATGACGTTCTTATACACAAACCGTTTTAGTAGATTCAAAATCGCAGCAGGTCCCAATTCCAGTTTAGCTTGATAGCGCAGTAACGGATGTTCAAACGACTCATTTTCAGCCATATAAATACTTTCCACCATAATACCGACCATTTTGCTCACGGCATGTTTTCGTCCTTTAGAAGAGTGGCTAAACAGCCTATCCGTCATCGTGTCGTCCCACAGTGCATATTGTTTAAAGACCTCTGCTTCCATCACTTCGGCCTGCCAAAGTTCTCGTGATACCATCTTCATTGCCACGGCATCTTCTAAATCATGAATACCGTAGGCAATGTCATCTGCTAACTCCATAATAGTGGTGTCCAGAGCAGTATATTTGGTTTGTGAATGCCCTTTCTCGCACACGGCTAATTCAGTAAACCGCGCTCTGTCTGCTAATGAAAACGGGTCAAGCACCCAATCAAACACGGTTTTTTCTTCTAAATAAAGGCTTTTAGGTGGCTTCCAACGATTCATTTGCAAGGTTCTAAAGTCGTTTACTTGTGGTTCTTGCAGTTGCGCTAAATAGTCTGAATTCGAGGCCGTAATATCATTGTAAATTGCAGGATATTTCAGCACCCCCAACATGGTTCTTCTGGATAAATCTAATCCATTACTGGGGGTGTATTCACCCAAGGTGGTCATAATTCTTAGCGTTTGTGCATTGCCTTCAAACCCACCGTAATGACGCATCATATAATTTAAAGCGACCTCTCCACCGTGTCCAAAGGGAGGGTGGCCAAGGTCGTGCGCCAAACAGATCGCTTCAATTAAATAAAACGAGGGCAACCACTTAATATACGCCTCATCATCACCCGATTCTGACATGCCAACGGTAATCAGTTGTTCAACCAAACCCGAGCCAATTTGTGCAACTTCCATCGAGTGCGTTAAACGGGTTCGATAAAAATCAGATTCACTCAGTCCAAATATTTGGGTTTTGGCCTGCAAACGCCGAAATGAGGCCGAATGAATAACCCGGGCACGGTCGCGTTGATACACAATACGAGCCGGACGTGGTTCATAACCGTTCAAAAAGTCGGTATAGCGCTGTGTCCAACACTGACTATCAAGAGAATTCAT
>WFNQ01000252.1 GCA_015488565.1 Thiomicrorhabdus sp. | reverse complement strand
GACAATTTACTCTTAATTGTCACTTGCCAGACCACATTCAACAACAATGAATCTTGTTGATACTTAGGATCAATTACGCTTGATAAGGTTAACTCGCGCCCAGGGTACTCTCCGTCTTCACGCTGCCACGTCATACCTACTCGATTGCCTGCATGGGTAATGTAGTTCCAAAAAAGGGCCTTTTTAGCATTTCTTCGATCACTGGTTTGCAATGCTTGGAGATCATAGCTTAAATCATAGCTAGAGAGCTTAATCCCCATCTCCCAATCTGGCGCATAACGCCACTTACCCAAAAAATTAAGCGTTTGCTGATCTTTTTTACTGGAATTTTGCGTTGCGGTATTCGAAAAATCATTCAACGTTTGCTTCTGACTCCAGCCCAACTGACCGGTCAAATAACTGCCAACCAACCAGTTCCACTTAAGGTTTAAATCCTGCCCTGTGTAGTTCAAATTTGAATTTTTATCAAACTGATTATCCGTCACCGAGACATCTGCCAAAATTTTCTGACGACTCAGCATCCAATCAACCGCGACCCCCGCTTTGGTTTGATAAATTGCATCCTCTTTACTAATAGGGGAAGCTAACGCATTCACATTAATATCCGAATCCAAACGATACAAGTTATCATCCTTTACGACCGAAAAACCGACATAAGGTGTAAATTCTCCCCCTGCAACAACAGGGGAACTAAAGATACCAGAAATTAGTAAAAAAGCTAAAATACTTAGTTGATTCGCATCAACTAAACTACATTTACCACCACAAATACGATGATCACTATCAACCTTAAGGTTTTGGTGCAAATTTTCCAACATATTCAATCTCAGCTGTCTCTTTTAATGAATCGACCAATTTTTTAGAGGCTTTTTTACGCTCTTCTAACAATAGCTGCCTTGCAATCGCGTTCTTAGCGGTCTCCAAATCAACCGACTGATCCAGCACTTTATGCAACTCCACCACCAACAAGCCATCTGTCATTTTTAAGTAACCAATATCCCCCGCTTGAAGCGCACTTAAAAAATGAAGGATTGGATTGGCTATTTTCCCCTCTCCTTTTGCCTCACTCATTCTTTTATATTTAATAGCCTGCTGCTTTAATAAGGCAACAATCTGCTCAATGGACTGCCCCTGCTTTACCTGCTCTATTATCTGATTAACTCGATCCGCATCGGCTGAAATAGCCAGCTTGGTAAACACGTACATTTTGCGATCCGCAAACAGCTCAGGAAAATTATCGTAAAACTGCTGAATTTTTTCATCTGTTGGCTTTGCTACGGACTCCAGCGTTCTTTGGACATAACGATCGATTAAGACCTTGTTTTTTGCTTCTTCCAGAGCACTTAACACAGCAGGCTCCCGGTCTAATTTAACTTTTTTAGCCGCCTGTAACACTAAGGTTTTTTCAATCAAGCTATCCAACACTTTCTGCTCAACCTCCTCTTGAGATACCCCTCCTTCTGGCACTCTTACACGAGACAAGAGCTGGTTCAATTGATGAACAGTAACCTCTTCACCATTTACCTTTGCCACGACCTGAGTATTTCCAACCGTATTAGCCGCAGACTCATCGCCACCACACCCAGACAATAAAATGACTGAAGATAAAACCACACCATAACAAATAACTTTCAACATATTAAAACCTCAAACAATAATTTTTTACTGGCTAAACACCATAATACCCTCTAATTAAGCCTTCCAACATTTAAAAAGCTTAATTAGAGGTAATTCTACCCACATTCCTTACGCACAAAAAAAAAGCGTAATCATAAATTACGCTTTTTTACCGCATAAATTTCTATGCCGTTACAAGAATCAAGCTACTTTACGACGACGCGCCATAAAACCAACCAACCCTAAACCACCTAATAACATGGCTAACGTACCTGCCTCTGGAACAGGAGATACCGAAGTTGTAAAAGCATACCCTCCAAAAGAGCTATCCAATACACCCGTCACATAAGAAGTATAATCACCCGCTGCTAAAAACAAGTTCTCAATACGTAACTTACCATCAAAACCAACGGCGGCCGAACCAAAAAGTGCTGTACCAGCTGAGTCATAAAGATCGTAGCCTAAAAAACTAAAGCTACCCAAAGTATCCATTACTTGATTTACAATCAAGTCATCTTCCAAGGTGAAATGAAAAAAATCACCAAAACTACCTGTTGTACCAATACCCACAACCTTAGTATCAACCGTGTTATTAATTAGATCTAAATTATATACCGCTGCACTCGCAAAACTTGATGCAACTAGCAGAGAGACCGCTAACATCATCTTCTTTAATAAAGTCATAACTTTTCCTTTTTTTTAAAATTGCAATTAAAAACAAAGAACATGGGCATAAAAACCACCTCTGCGCAGGATAACAGCCTATACCCCCACGTTCAGGTACTTACTATACCACATAAGCATTTATATCAACAACAAATACCTAGGAGTTTTTAGTAAAAAGACTTACTAAGCCGTAAAAACTAAAAAAGCCAGGCATAAACACTAAAAATCACTTAGTGCCTAAGACCTAGCTTTTAAAATATGGCTCCCGATGCTGGACTCGAACCAGCGACATACGGATTAACAGTCCGGTGTTCTACCAACTGAACTAATCGGGATTGATAGTATCAAATCAATCATTTGATGAAGCGTATTATAGGGATTATTTTTTCTGTCGCAAGCCTTTTTTTTATTTTTATTTTAAAACAAGTTTTCACTGCTTTCTCTTAAGTGTTCTATTATAAATTACGTATTCCACTTCATTTATACTAAAATATACGCCAACTT
>WFNQ01000251.1 GCA_015488565.1 Thiomicrorhabdus sp. | reverse complement strand
GGTTTGCCCTCAGGTTTCTCTACTGCCCTGTCGGCTAGACTTTGAGCAGGTGGGACTTGTATCTTTCAATACGCACCCACTGGGTAACACTAACCAATTTCATCCCTTTCCAAGGAATCCCGAGGCTCCGAGTTTAGCTCGGCACAAGATTTACTTTGTTAGGGGGCCTTTTGCAACCTATAGCTCTGCTTGTACATTATGTTTTTTTAAATCATTTACATACTTTGACACATTAATCATATAGGCCAATGAAACCTCCCAGACTCCAGTTATACTTCTACTAACTATACTGCTTGACTCGTAAAAAGTTTCTTCAGAAAGGTCTAGTGGATCTATTACAAATACTCCCCTGCCAACCTCAGCTGTAACTGGGTCAACGGTTTCTTCCAAAAATAATTTTTTGTATGCTGAATTACCAATACCAAAATTAACTCCGTATGTATCTATAAATGATTTAAGGATGCCTAAAGGAGTCATATCATTAATATAAGCTACATCAGACTCATATATTCTCCAAGCGTTGTTGACTAAAAGGCTGGCACCTTTTCTTTCTGCTTGTACTAAAAGATAGAAATTATTATTCTTTCCAACATTTTGCTTTGCGACAAATAAAGAAACCATTGCCTCTCCTTCAGTAAAAGCAACTCCATGCCGAAAATGTTGTACTGAATTAGGCGAAGATATTGCATTTAATACATGGTTTGGCCTTACACCGCGTTTGCTAGAAGAGTTACGGAATGCCTTAGTGAATTCAACTTTATAGTAGTCCAACCTAAGAAGCCCTTTTTGACCAAGGCGTGACTTTATTGAATCAATATTCTTTTGGGAAAATGAATATTGCCTCATTTCCTTCTGAAGAAATTCAAATATCAACGATTTTGCTTTTGGTGATTCGTCATTATTGGGTAACCCTAAATGCCCCCTTATTTCGCTGTCTAAATTACCAAATAGTTTGGTTCGAATTCTATTTAAGTCTTTATCATTGCTTTCTGTTGGGCAAGGCAGTAATGAAGATGAAAATGATGCCAGAGCATATAAAGCATCGTCCATGGAACATTGCTTTAGAGTGTTAAGCATGATTTACCTCAATAATATCAAACTCTCCTCTTTCTAAATCAGGAATTATATACTCAGTTCCAAAACCTGCTCGTTTTGATATGGGTACTTTTTTCACCTTATGCCTAATAGGATCTAATGGAATGACATATATTAAAGGACGCCATAAATCAAACGGCGCTGTATCAGCCATGTAAATTATTTCATCTTTTTGATCCTCTGATAATCTCCCTGTATTGAAAGCATCGATAGCTCTAGCTGTGAAGGATGCTTTTTGGGCATTAATTTTTGCGCTATGTGA
Source organism: Thiomicrorhabdus sp. (assembly GCA_015488565.1). GTDB lineage: Bacteria > Pseudomonadota > Gammaproteobacteria > Thiomicrospirales > Thiomicrospiraceae > Thiomicrorhabdus. The sequence continues at coordinate 1,978 of WFNQ01000251.1, read as the reverse complement.
ATCCCTCCCTTTTACGTCACGTTGCAATTCATTATAAATATCAGCAGGATTAGAGCTTGGGGCTACAAGTGAACCTGACGATAGTGAGGATAATTTCTTGCTGTCATAATGCTCACTGCACCAAACGTAGTGGACATCATTCCAGTACGTTTCCTGAATAAGTAGTTTTAGGAAAACATTTGTAGAATAAAGAACTTTATCGATCATTTTCTTGATTAGTCACTAAAAAACAAAATATATCATCCGATACAAATATTCGCGCCACATGGCCCTAACGATTTAGTTCACCGGCAGAATGCCGAGGCATGAGCTTGAATTACACTAAGAAGTATCGCGGCATTCTGTCCGAGTGCAACGACTTGTTATAACGCACTTACTTATAAGGTGACGATACGATGAAAAATACAAAGATTTACGCTGAAGTTTTGGAAGATACAGCGGTTGAGCAATTTGAAAGCGCGATGGAACAACCTTTTGTGACTTACGGTGCATTGATGCCAGATGCACACGCTGGCTACTCGCTACCTATTGGCGCTGTGGTTGCCACAAAGGACGTGGTGCTTCCTGCGTGGGTTGGGTATGACATTGGTTGTGGCATGTGTGCTTTACGCTTAGATGGCATTCAACGCGAAGAGCTGGAAGCTAACCGTAAAGATATTTTCGATTTTATTTATAAAAAAATCCCCGTTGGGTTTAGCTCTAACCAGAAGCCAAAGGCTTATAGCCTTGACGGGCTTACTGATAAAGGCAAGGAAATTGCCACGATTAAAAAACATGATCGAGCTTTAGGTTCTTTGGGTGGCGGGAATCATTTTATTGAAATCGGCCATGACGAAGAAGATAATATTTGGGTGGTTATTCACTCAGGCAGTCGTGGCGTAGGTCATGGGATTGCAGCTCACTATATGACGGTGGCCTCAAGTGACCCAAAAAAGATTGAAGAAGAGTTTGACGCGAAAAGCGAAAATCTGTTGAAGCATAACCCCGGAAACTACGACCGACTTAAAGCGAAATATGTGGCAAAAAAAGTTGGGAAGCTGCGCCCTAAAGAAGGCCACTTTGGTTTTGATGTTGATTCGCAAAACGGAAAAGATTATCTCCAAGATTTGGCGTGGTGCCTGGACTTCGCTTTAGCGAACCGCAAAGAAATGATGACTCGTGTGGTAAACGCCATTACTGAGGTTCTTAGCATTTCTTGCTACGAATTGGATTTCTCTGAGCTTATTAACCGAAACCACAATCATGCGACAGAACGTGATGGACTTTGGATTCATCGCAAAGGTGCCACTCATGCAGAGAAAGGAATGATGGGTGTTATCCCAGGTAACATGAAAGATGGGTCTTTTATTGTTCGCGGCAAAGGAAACCCAGAATCTCTTTATTCAAGCTCACATGGTGCTGGGCGCGTTATGGGACGTAAGCAGGCAATGCGCGAGCTAAACCTAGATGAGTTTAAAGAAACCATGAAAGATGTAACCGCTCTGGTTGAGGAGAGCACGCTAGACGAATCGCCTTTAGCGTACAAAGATATTCACGACGTGATGCGACTGCAAAAAGACTTGGTTGATGTAGTAGCCCAGGTAAAACCATTGATTAACATCAAAGGTTAGTGTGCGTTATAACGCTACAAATAAGCTGCTTGCGGATTGATGCCGCCATAAACACGGTGTTTACAGAATGCGCAGAACTTCAATTTATGCACCACGGTAGCAAGTCTGCTTGATTTGTTTTGTTAGGCGCATAGTACACCGATACTTCAATTTACACCAATGGCAACAGTGAGCACGGACAGCATACTTTCAAGTTTTCACTGCATGCCCGATTGCCACCCAGTAAATGCCTGAAACCACGCCAAATAGTGACAGAGGCCGCCCGGACTATTGAATGCTTTTTAGCGTGGCATTGGACTCACTTGCAACTGCCTCTGGGGGTAAGTGGCAATACGATGAGTATTGCCCAAACTGGCTACACCCAGATG
>WFNQ01000250.1 GCA_015488565.1 Thiomicrorhabdus sp. | reverse complement strand
GTCGCATCACGACATGGACACCATTGATCAGCAATTTTATATTTGTCATCATCAAGAGAAGCTAGAAGGGTTGGTAAAATTATTGGCGTTTAATGGCTTTGAGCATGGACTGATTTTTTGTAATACCAAAAAATTGGTGCAAGAGGTCACGGACTATTTAACGGAGCGTGGATTCAGTGCGTTGGCGTTGCATGGCGATATGGAGCAACGTGAACGCGAACAAGTCTTGATTCAGTTTAAACACCACAGCACGACTTTTTTGGTAGCCACCGATGTGGCCGCTCGCGGCTTGGATATCGAAGCGTTGCCCGCCGTGATTAATTACGAACTGCCTTATGAGCAAGACACCTATGTGCATCGTATTGGCCGTACTGGTCGCGCGGGATTAGAGGGGGTGGCGATTACCTTGTTTACCGAAAAAGAGAGCTATAAGTTGAGCCGCTTAGGGGAATTACAAGGCCATGCACTGTCGTATGAATCGATTGATTTAATTCCCAATAAACGGGGGGCGCGAGTACAGCCTAAATACGTGACGCTCTATATTTCGGGTGGACGTAAAGACAAAGTTCGCCGTGGTGATGTGTTGGGTGCGATGACACGAGGTGCGGGGGTGGATGGAAAGCACATCGGTAAAATTGATGTGGTGGATCACTCTACTTACGTGGCTGTTGAACCCGAGTATGCGCACCAAGTGGTGAGTAAGCTCAATCAAGGTAAAATTAAAGGGCGTAAATTTAAGGTTGGGCGTTTGATTTAATTTAACGTAAGGGAAACTCTTTTTTGTGGCATATTTATCGCGTTTTAAACAGATCATTTTTATTAGCGTACTGATTTTTTTAGTAGGGCTTTTAATCACTGATTTGCGCCATAAAAACCTCCACCAACAAGAGCTAAAATCCCTAAATGAACACTTTGATCGTTATGCTTTGGATGCGTATTTAACGTTAAAACGAGAGTTACAACAAGAGCAGTTAAGGCTAAAAAGTCTAGCAACGGTTTTTGACGTTTTAGAGCAGGTGTCGAGAGAGGAGTTTGAACAGTATGCTCAAGTAATTATGAGCTCAGGAGAAGCCGTTCAGTCACTACAGTGGGTAGAATTGGTTTCTGCATCGGAGAGAGACGCATACGAACAGCGCCTTCAAAAAGAGGGGTTTACTCATTTTCAAATTACGTCCATTCGTCATGGAGAATTAATTACAGCTCCTCCTGCAGAACAGTATGCAGTGGTTAATTATATTTACCCTTTTGACAGCAATAAAGAAGCGCTTGGACTGGATATTTACTCATCCCAATATCAAAAAAAGGGGTTAATTCAAGCGGCTCAATCTGGACATATCGTCGCTTCCGCGCCCATTCAATTAGTTCAAAATCCCAATTCAAGTCCTGCCGTTGTGTTGTCGCACCCTCTCTATGATTCAAATGGTGTATTGCAAGGTTACGTTAATCTTGTTTTAAAAGTAGATGTTTTTTGGCAAAGAGTCATTCGAGAAACAGGGTTAGATCCTAATTTACACTACCAGTTGTATGATTTGGAGATGAAAGAGCGCCCCTATTTAGTTGCCAATCGCCAAATGTTAGAGGGGGGGGGACAAGGTGAATTGAGCCCGCTCAAGAGAGGGTACTCTGGAGTAGAATTTTTTCGGTTGCATGATTTTTTGATTTTAACTGGAGATCGATCGTGGCATTTTGAGGTAATGGGAGATGTCTCTCATCTTGCCGAATACAAAGAATACGGTGAAGAGGGACACTTAATATTCCTTGTTTTTGGTGTATTGTTGAGTGCATTATTTGCGGCATTGACTTTCATCTGGTTAAAGTATCGACAAGAAAAACAGGTAACACTTTCTAAGCTGCAAGCGCAAGAATTGCGTTATAAGACGTTATTTGAGCAGAGTTCCAATGCTTTTTATGTCTTAGATACGCAAGGAAATATCCTTGATGTGAATTCACAAGCCATTGAGTTAATGGGGTACTCTAAAGAGCAGTTTCTGGCGATGAACTATGCGGATATTGATGTTAATTGCAACGAAAAAAATCCTTGTCATGCCTCTTATTGGGAAGAGATGGAAGAACGGTGTTTTTTTGAAAGTCGTCATAAATGCCAAGATGGTCAACTTTTATTAGTGGAAGTCGGGGTTACTAAGTTTGTAACAGATAATAATCAAACTATGATCAGCTTGTTTGTTCGAGACTTAACGATTCGTTTGAGCTATAGAGCGTTACAGCGCGCTGTCGATGACTCAATGAAAGCGTTGGAAGAGCAAAAAAGGGCGTTTCAAACCGTATTTGAAAAATCAGCCGATGGTATCTTTATTACCGAAGGGCGCCATGTGGTCAACTGTAATGAAGCCACCTTAAAAATATTTGGCTACACCTCTAAAGAGGAACTTTTGTCATTTCCAAATCGGGTGTTTGCGCCAAAGTTTCAGCCCGATGGAGAGCTCTCTTATCGTAAAGGAAATCGAATGTTAGCCATCTGTCGTGAAAGAGGATTTCATCGTTATGAGTGGGTTAATAAGCGTTCAAATGGCGAGATGTTTTGGTCCGATGTGGTACTTACCTCCATTGAATATTATGGGAAACCAGTTATTCATATTGCCTTTCGTGATATTACACAACGCAAAAAGCTGGAAGCCGAAGCGATGGCGGCAAAAGAGACGGCGATTCAAGCAAACTTGGCTAAGTCGGAATTTTTAGCGAATATCTCACATGAAATACGCACACCCTTGCACGGTATTTTAGGTTATGCTCAAATGGGCAGTACCCGTATAGATTCTTTAAACCAAGAAAAACTAAAACGCTATTTTGATACGATTCACAGCAGTGGACAGCGTTTATTGGTGTTATTAAATGACGTTTTAGATTCCGCCAAATTGGAATCAGGCTTGATGCAGTTTCACTTTCAAACACAAGAGGTCAATGAGGTGATTTCGCGATGTATTTGCGAGCAAGAATCATTGTTGAGTACAAAAGGGAATGAGATTATTTTTTCCGAATTTGCACGGGTGGCTTATTTTGATCGAATTCGACTAGAGCAAGTGTTGAGTAACCTCATTAGTAATGCCATTCGTTTTTCACCTGAGGGGGGGGGGATTTTGATTCAAACCGAACAGATTGGAGAGCATGAAATAAGAGTGTCGATTATGGATGAGGGGCAAGGTTTTGACACGGCTGAGATGAAAAATATTTTTGAGCATTTTGTTCAGGGCCAAAAAAATAACCACGCTTCCGATGGAACAGGATTAGGCCTTGCGATCAGTCGAGAGATTATCCATGCGCACCATGGTCGTATTTGGGTTGAAAATCGTTTGAAAGGCAGTCGAGTTGTTGGTGCCTGTGTCTGTTTTACTTTAATGACCGATAAACAGGCGTGGTTAACCAATGCATCTTAATCGAATAAAAACACCCAAAACCCCCTACATTTTAGCGGTGGATGATGAACTGATTAATCGTTGCTTGTTAGAGGATTTAATTGAGTCTCGTTATGAGTTAATGGTGGTTGATAGTGGAGAGGCATGTTTGGCATCTGTAAATGAACGATTGCCAGAGCTGATTTTATTGGACATCAGTATGCCAAATATGGACGGCTTTGAAACGTGTCGGGTGTTAAAACAGACCAGTGAAACGGCTAAAATCCCCATTATTTTTTTAACGGCAAGAATCAGTATTGAAGACGAGCGTAAAGGGTTGCAGCTGGGAGCGGTAGACTACATTACCAAGCCCTTTTCGGAGTCGATACTACTGGCTCGAATTAAAACGCATATTGATTTAAACCAAACGCATGTTTTATTAGAGCAAAGCTACGCATCGGTCAAAAAAGATCAAGATTATATCGAATACATCATGCAAACCATGAGAGAGGATAAACGTTTTATTGCTGATAATTTGACGACCGTTATTTCACCTGTTGAACGCAGTAACGGTGATATTGTTCTCTCTGCATTAGCACCCAATGGGCATCGTCATCTATTAATTGGTGACTTTACAGGGCATGGTTTATCTGCAGCAATTGCGGGGCCTTTGGTCAGCTCTCTGTTTTACATTCAAACAGAGCAAGGAATGTCGCTTGATCGAATCATAGAGCGAATTAATTTAGAACTATTTTATAAGCTACCTGCAGAAGTCTTTATGGCGGCCATTTGGGTGGATTGGAATGTGCAAACCAATCAAGTAACCTTCTGGAATTGTGGTATGCCTGCGCTGGTACACTTTAGGGGGGGGGAAAAAATTTCACATTACGCTTCAGAGTTTATTCCATTAGGGATAAAAGAGTGCTTGATTGATTGCATGCCACCGACCAAAACGATTCAATGTTACTCTGGAGATGTTTTCTTTGGGTATTCCGACGGAGTGTTGGATGTGCGCTCACGCTCTGGTGAGATTTTTGGTGAACAACGACTGGAAACATTATTACACCAAGTCGTTACTTTATCGAAAGAGGCTGGGGGGGTGATGGAGACGCTTGAATCTTATGCAAATGGCACAGAGATTCAAGATGATATTACTCTGGTTCAGTTACAGATTCCTTAGTGTTTTTTAGTGCCGCCATCCGCGTTTCAACCTCTAATACCAACTGGCTGGTTTTTAACAGGCTGTCGGGCGTTAAGCTTAAAGAGTCAACACCCAGCTCCACAAAAAACTGCGCCATTTCAGGGTAATCAGAGGGGGCTTGACCACAAACACCACTGTGTAGTTTATTGCGTTTCGCGCCCTCGATCGCCCACTGAATCATTTTTTTAACCCCCGCATCTCGCTCATCGTAAGCACTGGCCACGAGTTCAGAGTCTCGATCGACACCCAGAACAAGTTGCGTTAAATCGTTGGTGCCAATGGAGATGCCATCAAAATAGGGGGCAAAGGCATCAATTTGCAAAATATTATTGGGTATTTCACACATCATATAGAGTTTTAGGCCATTTTCCTCGCGGTGCAGTCCATGTTTGGCTAAGGTATGAATCACCTGCTTGGCTTCGTCCACACGGCGAACAAAGGGGACCATAATAATTAAGTTGGTTAATCCCATTTTCTCGCGAACTGTTTTGATAGCTTGGCACTCCATTTCAAAAGCAGGTTCGAACTGTTTGGCGTTGTAACGCGATGCACCTCTAAAGCCAATCATTGGGTTCTCTTCTTTGGGTTCAAACGACGCACCTCCGAGCAAGCTGGCGTACTCATTGGATTTAAAGTCCGACAAGCGAACTATGACGGGTTTGGGATAAAAAGCAGCTGTGATTGTGCCAATACCTTCGGCGAGTTTTTGGATGAAAAACTCGCGTCCTGATGGGCTGTTTTGAATTAATTGGGCGATTTTTTTTTGTATTTTGGTATTCGTGATTTTTTCAGGGTGCAGTAAAGCCAATGGATGTGCTTTGATGGACTCATTAATAATAAACTCCATGCGGGCTAATCCCACCCCTTTATTAGGTAAAAAGCTGGTTTGAAAGGCTAAATCAGGGTTGGCAAGATTGATCATCATGTCGGTTTTAGGGGAGGTAAGTTGGCTTAAATCCGTTTCAACAACGTTAAACGGCACTTTACCAAGATAAACCGTTCCAATTTCTCCTTGTGCACAAGAGACGGTCACAAATGGATTGTCTTGCAGTTTAAGCGTGGCATCGCCACAACCGACAATAGCCGGAATACCTAGCTCGCGTGCAATGATGGCGGCATGACAGGTTCGCCCGCCTCGATTGGTCACAATGGCCGAAGCCAGCTTCATTATCGGTTCCCAATCAGGTGTCGTAATATCTGAGACCAGTACTTCGCCCGCTTTAAATTGATGAATATCGTTCACACTTTCAATCACATGTGCTTGGCCTTGAGCTATTTTTTGTCCAACTGAACGCCCTTGTACAGGAATTTTAGTCTCAGGTGATGGCTCGATGGAGTAGGTTTTAAAAATGGTGTTGCTGGCTTGAGAAGTGACCGTTTCGGGTCGGGCTTGCACAATATAAAGTCGACCATCTTCACCGTCTTTTGCCCACTCAATGTCCATGGGTTTGCTATGACCCGCTTGTTGCGAGTAGTGTTGCTCAATTCGAATGGCGTAGTCTGTTAGGGTTAGAACCTCGTTGTCGGTTAAGCAGAATGTCATTTGCTCTTTTATGGGGGTGGGAATATTAATAACAGGGCTTTTTGTGGTGTCTTTGGCATACACCATTTTGATTTTTTTCTCGCCTAGATGACGTTTTAAGATACAACGATAGCCTTGTTCAAAAGTGGGCTTGTGTACATAAAATTCATCGGGTTCTACCGCACCTTGCACAACGTTTTCACCTAATCCATAGGCCGCTGTAATAAAAACAACGTCTTTAAACCCTGTTTCAGTATCTAATGAAAACATGACGCCAGAAGAAGCTTGATCGGAACGCACCATTTTTTGTACCCCAATGGAAAGACCGACTGAAAAATGGTCAAACCCATGGTCAATACGGTAGTGAATGGCTCGATCGGTAAAAAGGCTGGCGAAACATCGTTTACAAGCATTTAACAGAGCGCACTCTCCGGTGACATTTAAGTAAGTGTCTTGTTGACCTGCAAAGCTGGCCGTGGGTAAATCTTCTGCCGTGGCAGAGCTACGAATGGCTAAACTAATCTCATCCACATATTCCGATTTAAGTTGTTGATAGGCTTGCAATATCTCTTGTTCAAGTTGGGGGGATAGAGGGGCATTAAAAATTAGGGTTCTGGCCTGATTACCTCGATTGGCAAGGTCAACCATATCATCTTCATTGAGGTCGTCGAGTATTTGATGCAACGGTTCCCAAAGGTGATTATCGGTTAAGTGTGCTTTATACGCCTGCGCCGTAATCGCAAATCCATTGGGTACGGGAATGCCCTGTGGTGCCAAAGCTTGGAACATTTCCCCAAGTGAGGCATTTTTCCCCCCTACAATAGCAATGTCTTCGATACCGACTTGATTGAAAAACTTAATGAATGTAAAGCTGGTGGATTTTGAGATAGACATATTAACGCTCCTTAAAACAGGGGGGATTTTTTATCTACTAAGTATAAATGCTTTCATTAAGCGTTAGTTTGAATTTTTTATCATTAATTTAAATTAGTGTTTACTCTTTTAAATGGTGCATATTAAAAGCCTTTTTAAGGAGTGGAAATACACTCTAAGCCTTTTGTAT